>JBAUFP010000317.1:0-4155 GCA_049679205.1 bacterium
TTTCACCACTTGCCAGTTTCGGATCGCCCTGGCGCCAGCAGTACATCAACACAAAATTGTCCGTAATCACCGTGCTCAGGCAGTTACTGTCAATCACAACCGAACTGTCATACCGGTAGGGGAGAAAGGCAAACGGGTGACGCCGCCCCGAAGTCCCGCTGAATCCCGGGTCAACGCTATCGTAGTTCGCCTCAATCCAGAAAGTTATCGTGTCAAATTCTCCACCCGGCACAACATCCAAGCCTTGATCCCACCAGGGCTCACGCCACCTGAACATCTTAATGTCTGCTGCCGGGTCTCCATAATAGCAGCACGCGTCCCGGTCATAATCAAGACCATTCGGGTCAGTCCCCGGTGTATTGTTCATTCTATCAAACAGCAATTCCTGATTGTTGACAAAGAAAGCTTCGGCATAGGTGTAGGTGTCCTGCAGCATTTGGAAAAGACCACCCAATCCCCATAGCATGTATCCATACATTGTGGACGGCATATAACCGGTCATGGCTATCGCACCGCCTGAATGCAGCCAGGCAAAGGGCATGTAATTAGGATTATTAGGATTACCCACCAGGCAATTACCCATGGCGTTATATACCTTTGGATTCGTTGAATTGATGTCGCAGTTCGAACCGACACGCGGATCACCATAAACCTGGCCGGCATCAGACCTAAAATACCCTTCTTGATCCGGGGTCGGATAGTGCAGCTGCCAAACATCAACATTGCCATGTCCACTGGTTATGAAATAATCGACTGGACCTTGAACGCTATATCCCAGTATCGTATCGTTTATCCCATCGTTGATATAGTTAACAAGAAGCGTGCAGCGATCATCTGGGCAACGCGCCGGGCATAATGTATCAATAATGAGCGAGGTATCTGGTATCTTGAATCTGATCCGATTGTACTGAGCCTCAAACGTGGATATGCCCTGATAAAACCAGCTATCCCACGTGCAGTTCGTCCCGCCCAGCACGGTCCTCAGCTCGAGGGTCTGATTCTGTACGATCCTCATCGCATCAGGGTAATCATAGCCACTAACAACACCCCAAATCGCATCACCGTAGGGGTCTGAATCGAGATCACGGGTCATCTCCCAAACCGCCTGGACATATTGCACTTTTATTTCATAGTATGAACGGCCGACGAACGCGATGTAGTCCGGCATATATGAAGCAAGTGCACTTTGCACCTGCCGGACCGAATCCTGCCAGGTAAATACCTGTCCGTTGTGCCGGGCTGCCAGTGAATCGACGACCTCGCTCCAACCAGCCATATTGTATGTTGCATTACTGACGACTATTGCATAACGCTGGGCATATGCCACCCCGAGTAAAGCAACAAAGAAGAAAACGAACAACGTTTTTCTTATTTTCATATAACACCCTCCTTATTTCTGCTTTTTAAAAATCTTCTTTTTCAATTCTTGGAGGTCAAGGGTGTGCACTGTCTCCCAGAACCATGTCTCTGCATGCTCGCGGCATTTTCTGAGTGCATTAACATCGCTCACAAAATATAGACTATGAAGCCGCTGTACTACTTCTGCCGGCATTTCATAGTATAAATAAGTCGTAAAGAACCGATAATGCCACGGACAATGCTTGATCCTTAAAACCTCAACCAAAGGTCGGTACACATAAGTCAAGTAATAACTAAGTGCCTCAATGGCATTACCCCGATTGATCTCCTTAAGTACGAGTACTTGAAAAAGCTCAAAAGTCGCCTTCAAAGTCTCGAGGCGTGTCTTCACTTGTTCAAAATATCCTTCAGGCTCAACCGGGTTATCTTTTACGATACCGATTTTATCAAAATGTACGAGTGGTTTTCCATGTATCCCGTATTGCAGAAACTTTTCTTTACTCGATCTTTTCATCACGGCAATATCCAGGAAATGAAAGGGGCTGGTATTTTTCAAACGCAAGAAGACCTGCGAAGCCCCATGCCAGGCTGGCTCGGGCATGCGGAATTTAAGATCTATCTCGGATAGTGAACACACTGCCTTTTCCATCACATTAAAAGTATCCTCAACACGACCATCATCACATACAACGTACATGTCTATATCCGACCACTCATCCAATCTTTCCCAACTGACCGCACCACCTTCCCAAACAGCGTGAACATAAGCGAGCGGCATGAGGGTTTTTACGATGGTATGGACCAATTTATTTCGCTCGATGACTGCTGCTTTCATTTGTTACATCCCTTCATTATATTGTAATAACTTCACACACGGGTTAATCGCCCTTGCTCTTTCAATGGTCGTTGAAGACCTATGTCCAGGATAGACCACGGTCTCGGCCGGTAATCGCATGAGTTTTCTTAAAGACCGTATCATGTTTTCCTCTGAACCCCCAGCCAAATCGGTCCGTCCGCAAGAGTCCGCAAACAATGTATCTCCGGTGAAAACAAATCTTTCATCTGCCGAATAAAGAGAAACTCCACCCCTCGTGTGGCCGGGGGTATGAATCACCTCCAGCCCGGTTTGTCCAAATCGGATCTTATCTCCCTCGCCCAGTGTTCGATCGGCCGGGGGTGAAATTTCGGCTTCCAAAACGATTACGCCACAGCCTGACACTGTTCTCGCCTTTGTGCCATCTATTTCGAGCCGCACCATTTCCTCTTTACCGCAAATCGGGCACCGGTGTGGTACCTTAAAAGCCGGCGATTCTTCAGCGCCTAGCCAGGGATCCGTAAGGAGTGGAGCGTCATCGTGATGGATCAGAATATCTGCCCGGGTATTCGCTTTAAGCACGCGATTACCCGCAGTATGATCAGGATGGCCATGGGTGTTTACTATATAGCGAGCCGAGAAACGGGATCCCCTGATCACATCAATTATTCGGCCTTCTTCACCTTCATTGATCCCAGGATCGACAATGATAGCCTCGAGTGTTTTTTTACAGACCACGATGTAGCAATTAGTCGGTAGATAACCAACTGTCAAACACTTCAGAATAATACTCATGCTGCGTGACTCCCGTGCACGTTGTAGTATAGTCAATAATATCCTTCTTGTCAACGTAAGGCAATTCTCTGAGGATACAGAAATGACCTATCCTGCCTTCATTCAGCAAAACAAAAAGGGACGGCAATGCCGTCCCTTTTTATGCGTCTTCTAGTCAGAAATCATTCCTTGAAAAGCTTTTTGTATTCGCTATATCCTTCTTTGTCCAGATCCTCTTTCGGTATGAAACGCAAAGACGCGGAGTTGATACAGTATCGAAGCCCGGTCGGCTCAGGACCGTCATCGAAAATATGACCGAGGTGCGAATCCCCTGATTTACTACGCACCTCAGTACGAACGATTCCATGACTGGAATCGGCCTTCTCCACTATTCTGCTCTCATGGATGGGTTTGAAGAAGCTGGGCCAGCCAGTGCCTGACTCATATTTGTCCTGTGAGCTGAAGAGTGGCTCACCAGAAACAACATCCACGTAGATGCCTTCGCGTTTATTATCCCAATATTCATTCTGGAAGGGCGGCTCAGTACCGCACTGCTGCGTCACCTTGTATTGCATGGGTGTCAGGCTCTCCTGTATTTCCTTATCCGGAGGTTTCTCGTACGATTGTACCTTTTCCTCTGGTCCTTTCTTCTTCTCATCACCCCATATCCGCTCTAGAAACTGTTCACGGCCCGAGAAGGATTTATAATTCTTGTATCGGTCCGGGCTTTTCTTATAGAAATCCTGATGATAATCCTCGGCTTCGTAGAATCTGCTATATTCCCGGATTTCAGTAACGATCGGCTTATCGTATCTCCCGGATTTCTCCAACTCAACCTTTGATTCTTCAGCTATTCTCTTCTGTTCATCATCATGATAGAATATCGCCGTCTGATATTGAGACCCGCGGTCCACAAATTGACCGCCCTCATCTGTTGGATCGATCTGGGTCCAGAAGATATCCACTAGCTTCAAATAACTGACTTTCCTGGGGTCATATGTAATTTGCACTGCTTCAAGGTGTCCACTACTGCCGTGTGAGACTTCATCGTAAGTAGGATTATCCTTGCTGCCCCCAGTGTATCCCGGAACAACCTTTACTACCCCCTCCAAATTCTCAAAGGGCGGCTCCATACACCAGAAACAACCACCGGCAAAAGTCGCCTTTTCATAGTTAGCCTCATTCATAGAAACACCTTCCTTCTCCTT
>JBAUFP010000318.1:0-6676 GCA_049679205.1 bacterium
AGGTAGAAGTATTGAATGAGCGCCAATCCGCACATTATCGCGAATTTCTACATCTGCCTGATGCCCTGAATGGGATTTTGTCATTTCGAACTTGGACTTACTGAAGCTGTCAGAAGTTATAAAGACAAATGGACCTATTAGGGTATTGTTACCAATAGTGATTTTTGATTCCATGCCTGCATATATATGTGTTTGACTTCCAATATCAGAATAGTCACCAATGCTAATGTGTTCAGGATAAGCAAATTTGACAGATGGTGCAATATTAGAATTCTTACCAAGATGTTTAAGCTTTTGAATTGACATAACATTTGATGACAAAAAATTCTTCAATAAGGAAGTGGTTTGCATCCAGAATGTTTTTGTAAACAGTATCTTAAGAAAAATATGCCTGTTTTTCATAATTATTCCTATTGAAGCCTTATTATTCGCTATATTTTCTGAAAATTGTTAGAAAACATTTCCATTAAGAAGATTAATAACCTTCACAGCTTTATCACCTCCAATCCACCAACACCTTCAGAATAAATCTCCGCTTCACGACACAAAAACCGACGAGAGAGGCAATCCGCACCACACATGGCGGAATGCCTGGACATCTGTGGATGTTCCATACGTGGATTGTGTGTCCGCATTCCGTTTCTTTTCATCTACAAACCCTTTGTTTTATTATAAGACTTCCTCACAAAAAAACAAGGGGTTAAATGCCTCCATGATTTGCACGATACGCATGACTCCATGGGGACAGGCATAAACTTTTATACTTATGTGCTGCGCACACCGGGTAGTCAGCGCAAAAGATGAATATTACCGACGTGTGTGTTTCTAATCCCATGAGCCTCGGCAATAGCCAAGGCCATTTCAACCTGTTTGCGCGAAGTGCAGGGCATATCTTCAAAACGGAAATGCGGGTAGAATCCAAGAAAAGACCATGGTATGTCTTTGTTAAGCGAACTAATGAACTGAGCTATCGAATCCAGCTCTCCTTCATCAATATAACCCGGCATCAAGAGTGTGCTCACAATGAGGATTGGTGGGTTTTCCCTTTTTTTCATATATCCAGCGACCAGTTCAATATTCTTCTTAGTATTCTCATTTGATGTGCCACAAAGCGCGATGTTAAGGTTCTCACTGAAAGTCTTAAAATCGATCTTGATACAGCCGTCGCTTGCCAGAGCGTACTCTGCCCATTTCTTCATATACTCAGGAGAGATCGAGCCATTAGTCTCCCAACAGATCCTGAATTTTCTCGTTCTTTCTCTTAGCTGCTTCGCAACTTCCAGACTGTGCAAAGCAAACGGCGTCGGGTCACCGCCAAAAAAACATATGCAACCGGTCGAAGCATCAGCTGCTTTGGCCAGATCTTCAGTCAATGCCCTGTTCTTGCGGTGCCGAAAATGCCAGTTTTGGCAAAAAAGGCAATTGAATGTGCATGCCTCATAAAAAACCGCCAGATTTGTGTAACCTAGATGTTTGCTACCTCTACAAACCCAATCGGCAACGCAATTCGTTGGCAGAGGATCGTGATACCAGTCTACAAATGCCCAGTCCTTATTTGGTCCAACTATTTTCCCACCAACATTTTGCCGCACGCCACAGTAGCCGCACTCGCCCTCAGCAATGACACACTTGTTGACACAGAGCTGACACTTGATACCTGGATCGCGGTCAGGGATCCTTTGTGGTAATCTATAAGGTCTTCTTGTCTCGCCATGGATTTCTACGATATCGCACCTTATTTCCTCAAACCTATCACGTATACAATCCGGACAATAAGGCATCGTCTTTGAAATCATTGCTTCATTACCACAGCATTGACATCGCATTGAAGAGTATAGTAACGAAAGAATTGCGCGTCAAGCGCTGAACCGCGCCCGGCTCATCAATGCACAAACTCCCTAAGAATGCACCTAGGCATCACTCTGTCATTCTGGCAATTCTCGGATTGACAGATTTTAGACTATTTCGACGCAACGACGGCATGACCGTTGACTTTCCCCCAAATTTGGTTAGTATTTCTTACCCAAAATGACAATAAAGAGCTTTCACGTGTCTCAGAATTCGGAAAAAAGGAGAATTTATGGCAATTGTGCTAGATGGTGAGCATTTAACAATCGAGAAGCTCGTCGACATCGGCCGGCATAATGAAAAGGTCGAGATCGCACCTAAATCAACAGAAAAGATCAAAGAATGCCGCACCATGCTCGAAGAGAAAATAGAGGCCCGTGAAATAATGTATGGTATCAATACGGGCATCGGTGAACTATCCGAAGTCGTGCTCAGTGACGAGCAAGTCAAGCAATTTCAGAAATATCTCATATACAACCATGCCGCAGGCATTGGCGACCCGGCACCTATCGAGCACATCAGAGGTGCCATGGCTGGTCGTGTAAACGTCATGAGCAAGGGAAAATCTGGATGCCGACTGGACATCCCACTCACCCTTATCGAAATGCTAAACAAAGGGGTCACACCGGTCGTGTGTCAAAAAGGTTCAGTTGGTGCTTGTGGAGATCTGGCACCGATGTCGCAGATCGCCCTGCTCCTCATGGGCGAAGGCGAGGCATTTTACAGAGGCAAACGCTTGCTCGGTAAATTCGCCATGGAAAAGGCGGGCATCAAAATTCCCGGGTTGCAGGCTCGTGACGGCCTATCCTGCATTAACGGTTCCAATCTTACCACCGCGATCAGTGCGTTACAAGTATTCGACATCAACCGCTGGCTCAAACAAGCAGAGATCGCCTGTGCCATGACGCTCGAAGCGCTGCTCGCCAACATGAAACCCTACGATACCCGACTGCACAAAGCCCGCGGTTTTGCCGGTGCAGTCAGATCCGCACGTGCCATCATGAAATGTATCGAGGGCAGTGATCTGCTGGCGGGTAAACACAAGGTGAAGGTTCAGGATGCCTATTCAATGCGTTCGTCGCCTCAGGTGATCGGCGCAGCCCACGATGCACTCGCCTATGCCCGGGAACAGGTAGAAATCGAACTAAATGGCTGTGGCGATAATCCAGTATTCTTTCCTGAGTATAAATTGACCATCACCGGTGCCAACTTTCAGGGAACACCTATATCCCTGCCCATGGATATGATCGGTGCCGCCCTGACCATGGTGTGCGTGCTCTCAGAACGGCGCCTGAACCGGATGACCAATCCCAATCTGAGCGTTGGCTTGCCGGCGTTTCTGACCAAGGGTGCGGGCATGTTTTCCGGGCTGATGTTGAGCCAATACACTGCGGATACCCTCATTGTCGAACAGCGGATTCTCTCGGCTCCAGCATCCACAATGTCGATACCCGCGGCGGCCGACCAGGAAGACTTCGTATCCATGGGTATGAATACCGCACTGAAGAATGTACAGATTCTAGACAATGCCTACGGTATACTCGGTATCGAATTTATGGCCGCGGCTCAAGCATTGGATTTCCGCGACTTTAAACCAGGCAAAGGGGTCATGACCGCGAAAAATTTCATACGCAAACATGTAAAGCACCTCGACGAGGACCGGCCGCTATACAATGACCACAACACGATGAAAGAACTCGTCAAATCATGCGCGATACTGGACGCCGTTGAAAAAACCGTGGGCAGCTTGGGCTAGACTATACTACAGTAGCATTCTTAACCGAGCAAAAACAATTCGCGCATCCAGAACCAGCTGGTCAAAAATCGAACAATACAAAGACCCGTGAAGTACACATTGTCGCTTTCCATTTGATAGCCAATAGGTGACGGTGCCATTCTCTCCGGATTGCTGCACGTCAGTTAAACTATACTCGAGCTTTGCGTCGTGGAACTTGAGCAGCACATTTGTGGAAAGATGAACCGTCAGATCTCTGTACACGAAATTCTTGTAATACATTCGCCGGGGCAGTGTAATGTATTCTTTTTTCACTGGGTAGTATCTTGATGGAGCCACCAGATAATCCAACTCGTGCACGCCGTTTCTGTCCAGGAGAATTCGTTGCGCAGCTGCCCTTTGGGCACACATAAGAATCCTCTCACCACTGGGCACCGTAATCAGGATGCTTTTTGCCCCGATGCACACGGTAAGACAATCGGCCGATCCGGCGATTGTAAAAATAGAGACCGCGGCAATCATTGCCCAGGGCACGAATCTTCTCATTCTCTTCCACACCAAAAGATAGAGCGGAAAAACAAGCAGTGGAGAAACGGTAATCTGCACGGTCGACAATGGAATCTTTGCAACGAATTCTGAAATTGCGACCAGGACCGTAATCAGAACACTAACCGGGAAGGAGACTACCTCCACTAATGCGTACCAAAATAGTCCCGTCACGAAACAAAGAAACAGCAGAATAATTATGGCTGCAGCAATGGGCACGATCAATAGATTAGCCAAAACCGCATACATTGGCAGCCGGTGAAAATAATAGACCAGCAACGGTGCAACAAAGAGCTGGGCGGAAAAAGAAACGGCCATCGGCGCAAGTACAAACCTCATGCGGCGGCTAGGAATTTTTCTTATCATCAATGCATCGATTTTAGGATAAAGATAAAGAATTCCGTAAACGGCGGTAAATGAGAGTTGCGTGCCAATGTCAAATATCAACGACGGGCTGGCGATCAGAAACGCCAACGCGGTTATGTTCAAAACATGGATATGACTAACATTCCTCTGTAATACTAAAGCCATCCCAAAAAGAAAAGCCATGCTTGCTGCCCGACAAACACTGGGCCGGAATCCAGTTATTCCCGCATACATTGACAGACCAAGCATTACAATGACAAACTTGAGTCGGTAATCCAAGGGAACAATGAACAGCAGGAGACCGAAGAACAGAGCCACGAAACCAACGTGCAGTCCTGAAACCGCCAGGATATGTAGAATGCCTGCGCGGCTGAAAACCTCTCTCAATTCCCTGCCCAGCCGGCCGCTACCACCCAGTGTCAGACCGCTCGCGATAGGATACTGATCGCCGCTTAACATTTTCCTGAGCAGGGCATCGATATGATTCCTGACCGGATAGAATACCACGCCGAAGAAGTGTTGAGGAATAGACCAGGCAACAATCCTTCCGGTCAAGATGTTTGGCCGATGTGCATTGCGTGCCCTCCTGACTCTCCCTCTTATGACAAGCCTCTTACCGAGAAACACGCCGTGCTCATACGCGTAGTACTCTACGGGTAACACATGCTCCACGGTGTCATTGGGCAAAAACACCTTGTCGATATGTATCAACAGTTTCGTAAAGTGCTCGTAGTGATCCTCACCAACGACAATCCCTGAATAGGTCAAATTCCGCTCTGTATATCCTGGTTCGGCCGGGCGCTGTAATTGCAGATTGACCGCGGATAGCACGATGACCACGACATAAAGAAAGCGACGTTTCCATAAGGACAGCACCGCGGCAACAAGTGCCAAAGGCAAGTAGTAAAACAGGGGAATGTTAACCAAAGCCTGTAAAACAATGCCTGACACAACAGACAATAATATGTGTATTGCCAAGATTCTAATCTCTTCCTCCCCATTTCGAGAAATTCATATTTAGCACTGCATGAGAACAGCGGTAACGAGAAACAATAAAAAAAGCCTGGCTAAAGCCAGGCTACTGCCATGGTGCAAATAGATCTGATTTTGTTTCTATCTGAGGGTGGATCCTCAGCGTAACTATGCTTCTTGATAGATCAGGTTGTGTATTTTCTGTTTTGCTTTGTTCAGGGCGATGCGCGCCGCACCTGGATTAGAACCTGCCGCTTTCAGGCAAGCATAAACGAAAAAATCCACGCCGACTGGCTGGATGATAAAGAACGAGTCTTCGGTTAGCCAGATGAGTTCGCGCTCTTCACTCAGTGCAAGATTCTCCTTCACTTCCCTTGATGCAAGCATGATCGATGATATCTCGGCATCGAAGGCGTTCACATCATAATGGGCATCGACGATATGCTGGGCAACTGGGATACCGTCATAACCAACGACACTCACGTAGCGACAACCAGATATCTTCTCGGCGATTTTCCTTATTTCGTCGTGTATCTCATCAGCCACAAAACCTCCTTAAATGAATATAAGAAACCGATTCCATCACCCCAATGTCACACCCGTTCAATATAGTCTCCGGTTTCTGTACTGACCTTGACCACGTTACCCACCGCCACAAAAGGTGGGACCTGACAGATATGCCCGCCTTCCAGTTTTGCCGGCTTTGACTGCGCCTGGGCAGTGGCGTCTTTCATATACGCTTGAGTCTCAAGCACTTTAAGGCTTACATACTTGGGCAAAATAACGCCGAATGGTTTTCCTTCATAGAATTCAACCTTGACGTATATGTTGGGCTTCAGATACTTCACTTCCTCGCCAATAATCTCGGCATCCAACGCGAGCTGCTCGTAATTCTCCAGATTCATGAAGTAATGCTTATTGTCAGCAAAATAAATGTATTCCATCTCAACCTGTTCGATCTCCGCCTCTTCAATCCGGTCACCCGAACGAAAACGTGTCTCGGTGGATAATCCAGTCTGCAGATTTCTCAAACCACACATGATCATGCCCCGCTTATTACCCGGAGTTATGTGGGTAACACTCAAAACGACATGCGGTGCATTCCCCATTTTGACAATCATTCCGCGCCTTATCTGAGTAGCCTGTATCATTTGACTTCCACCCGAAACGTGCTGATATCAATGCTCTGATCGTCAATGAATATATTGT
>JBAUFP010000319.1:0-1956 GCA_049679205.1 bacterium
ATCCAATCATAAACATTTTCACCGTGATTATCCGCCGCAGATAGCGGCTTCTGAAGTGCTCCAATGCTGTACAAGTTATTCTCTGCGTCTTGAATCACAGCCACCTGGGGAGGATGATCAACAATCCAGAGTTTGAACTCGTTAGTATGCTGAGTTTCGTCCACCTGGTTGACCAGTTGTATGCGGTATACGCCATCCACGGGACGCAAATGCTCAAGTCGACACAGATCAGTACGTTGGAAAGCCTCGCATATAGCCCCGCCATAAGGCTCACCATCAAAGATGTACTGCTCACCGTCATAGCAATATACAAAGGGACAACATTCCTTTGTAGCCAGCATTATCATGAAAGCGATGCCAACGGCAACTGTGGAAACACCGATAGCTGCTAAGCAGCTAGTGAACGGGTTAATCATGCGGACGTACACCATCTTTACCTGGTCAAGCGGAATCTCTTTGAAACCACCTTCTATCAGCGTTCCTGCAACCACCGAATCAGTAACGGCAGCACTCGGTTTGAATTCAAAATACTGTCCTTCATCTGTTACCACGGCAACGATATCGTATTCCCTATGATCCTCCAATTCACCCCTGTATACCACCTGCCTGGAGTAACATCCATGTAGACAGATCAAAATGCAGACTATTGTCATACTTGCTACAATCCTCTTTGCTGACATTCTGCCCCTCCTTTTAAGATAATACAAACACATGAATCTAAAAACACCCCGCACCCGTAAGGCACATTCAATGTTTCTCCGTTGAAGTTTACATACCAGCAGCAGCTCCCACCACTGCCAAAACTGCCAGTAATGCCGTAGTTCCCGCTCCAAAGACAAAGGCTGCACCACTCCGAGATTGATCAAATTTCTTCGCGTACACCATGTTCACGCGTCTTATTGCAATTTCGACGTGTGTTCCATCTTTAAGTGTACCTTTGATTGTACTATCCTCCAGCACAGCGTGCGGCTCGAATTCAAACACCTGTCCATCATTCGTAATGACCATGTATATTGGATATTGGGGGTATGCTTCGATTTCTCCGCGGCTGATAAAATCCTTAGAGCGGCATCCGAGCAGGAATGTGATAACGAATACCAATGTAATGATTGTGATCATTCTTGTACAATACATTCTATACCTCCTAACCTACTACAATACCACTAAGTACAGATCAATCCATCGTATTCGGCTGAGATACCATGTCAAGAGGTTAACGCCTACATTCAGCACTATTATTATGAAAATCAGCTGGTAGTCAAGATAAGAATTACGGCAGTAGAAACCTATGTGGGGAAAGACTTGCTCGTATCAGGCAAAAGCGTCACAAACGCGAGATGAAATGATGCATTGCATCATTCACATAAAGGCTACCTACCCAGACATCAGCCACAATGCGGCCGTAGTCATCAACGCCTCTTTGATCATACAATACTACTTTTGTTTCAAGAAGCTTTTTCAATTTTTCAAGTGCTTGAACATAAGCAGGAGACCCCACTTCGGGAGCGTCGACCTCAGCAAGCCTTACAGTCTCGCCAGTATTCAAAGTGAAAGTATTGCCATCTATGACTACGTCGACAACTCCAGTCTGCATTCGTCATTCCTCCTTTGTGAGTTGTTGAACGGATTTTTCTGCATGCTATACTTATATACTATACGAAATACTTATCTTGCCAACCAGATGTTTTTTTTTGATTGTTAACAGGAATTACCGCGAATTACACTGAGGCTATACAGACTGAAACCCGTCTTTAAATAACTTGGCGACATCATCACTGATAAATATCAGTGTGATCTATGAGTTATCCCCGTAATCGATGGATGCGAAGCATCCGCTGACTCAGTGCCTAGCTATGTATATAGGATTCAATCACCTTCCCCTAAACCGATTCTCCGATTGGTTCGCGTTTACGATCTTACTTTATCAATAATAACTTTTCCGTAACGCTGTAATTG
>JBAUFP010000320.1:0-5548 GCA_049679205.1 bacterium
ACAAAGTAGTGCGTCGCATCGCATTGCCAGATCTCGTCCACCCCTTTGGTCTTGTGCTGCCATTCTTTCTTGACCGGCATACCCTCAATCGGTCTGGGCACTACTAATCCGGCCGCTTTTAAGATCCGGTATACTGATACGGGCGAAATGCTAAAGGCTTCCTCGTCCGTGATTTTCACCGCCAGAAGCCGGCAACTAAGCTCTGGATGCGCCCTGGCCATTTGTAAAACCTTGGCCCGCTCAGCCACGGACAGACGATTCCAGGTCCTTTTACCTTTGGTATTCATGGCTAATCCGTTATTCCCGTCCCGGGCATATTTCCGACGCCAGTCATAATAAGTCGATTTGGGAATACCCAAGGCATTGAGCCGTGCCCGACGGGATTTCCTTAAAGCGTCCAGTTTCCGCATCAGCAGAAGCTTCTCGAGCGGTTCCATTGCACGATACCATCGCTTACCTACCCGAGCAGACTTTTTTTGAATAACGCCAGCTCTAATGACTGCTGACCCAGCAATTCTTTGAGTTGACTGTTTTCTGAACGCAATTGCTTGACCTCATCGGGCGTGGCACCCCGTAAGGTATCACCCTTCAAACGCGCCTTGCCTGCTTCCATGAACTGTTTGAGCCAGTTATAGTAGATCGACGGGCTGATGCCTTCACGCCGACAAATATCCGAAACCGGTAATTCCTTGCGAAATCCCTCTAAAACAATGCGGATCTTGTCTTCGGCGTAAAACCTGCGTGCGGTCGCTTTTCGGACCCGGCGGATGAGCCGGGCAGTGCTTCCAGGCTGGGTTTGTTCCTCAGCCGGTGTATTCGTTGCGTCGTCCATATAACCTCCTGACGGGTATGGTATTATACCCAGGTTTATGGTCGAAACAACCTTGAAGTCTCCAATTAATTAAATGCATTTTGTCCGGAGGACGCTGAAACACAACAATCCGCGAAGTATTTTCTTACTTAACCACCACCACCCGGCATTTCTGATCGCCGACCATCACGTGATATATGCCCGCGCTTGTCGGCTGGTAGTATAGTTCGGCTGCGTGTGTTTTGTAAATCTGACGGCCGGTTATGTCGTAGACTTTGATCAAACCGGGCACGCTGAGCTTAAGATTGATTGCCCGGCCAATGGTCTGGACATTTTGCACGAACAAGTCGCCCTTGGTCATGAATTCATCGACCCCGGTCACGGTATTCTGCTGGATGATCCACGTTTCCGGATCCACGGCTATTCCGGTTGGCTCAAAAGGAAGTACACACTCATGATGCCAGGGGGAATCTTGAATAGGAATGGTGATGATCGTATCACCACCCGCATGATCAACGCCAATCGGCAATGGCATATGGAAGACGGTTGGGCCAATGGTTTGAATCTGAGTAATGTCCAGGATCAAGCGCCAGTTCGGTGCCTCGTATACCTTGCTCCACACGACATCGTAGCGAGGAAACCCCATGCCATAAACCCACTCATTAACAAACCAGTCATAATTACCCCCCAATAGCTGATTCATCAAAATCCTAACATCATCGGTCGAAGCATTTCCATAGGCAAAAGAATCCCGGTAGGTCGCCATGAAGTTGAGCCAGGTAGCGTCATCACCGCATATGTATCTTAACATGTGCAATACCCACGACGCCTTATAATACGTATGGGACCAGGTAAAAAGAAGATTAGGCGGCGGATCGTACATGGAATGGGGGTTTGAGAGCTCAGCCGCAATATAGACATTACGGCGCAGGATCATTGTATCAATGAAAGCTTCGTGACCTTGTATCCTGCCCAGGTACATGGCATCGCTGTAGGTGGCAAACCCCTCATTCAACCAGACATTTTCCCAGCCAAAGCACGTCACCATATCACCCCACCACATATGGGCCAGTTCATGCGCAAAACCAAAATAGTCTGGGATCCAGCCGGTGAGCCAGTCCCGGTGAATCGTGGCCATGGTCTGATGCTCCATGCCGCCGTAATAGAAATTATGTATGAAATCCATACCATAGCGCTCAAAAGGGTAGTCGCCGTACAATGAGTCATAGAAAAACATCATGTCGGTGGTCAATGAAAATGCGTTCGCCGCATAACTCGTATCCGACGGCCAGACATGGTAGATAATCTCAACGCTATCCATGGGTGAAGCATGGTACCATTCAGACATGGTGACATAGATACTGGAAGCAAAATGGATAAGATAAGGTGAAACCGGATAGCTGTGTTTCCAATTATAGGTTGCATAACCGCCCGACACCTGGGTACCAAGATGTTCACCAATCGCACATACTGTGTAAGCTTCAGGCACAGTTATGTAGAACTCGACACCGTAATCTGCCTTGTCCCATAACCGGTCATAACAAGGCATCCACCGGCGCGTGCAGTACGGGCAACCCAGGGTGTAGGCAGTAGGATAGTATGCTGGCGAATACAGAAATCCCATACTCCCTGATGTCGTACCGCTGTAGCCCACCATGATATCGAAAGAATCGTTGATACTAAAGGGCTGGGGCAGATTAACATAAAGGGTTTCATAGATATGGTTGTAGGTTGCGACCACACCATTTACTTTGACTGAATCAACATTCAAGCCCAGCAAATGAAGATCCACCGTGGTCAGGTTATTCTCATTGCTACGTGCAGATATCGTAACTGCACCCTCAAGATAACGCGATGTCATGGGCAAATCTAAATCAATTAAATAATGCAATACATCATATGAATGGGTAGACTCGGCGCGTACTTCTTCTGGATAAAAGACTTGTTTACACTCTCTATTTATAAAGGAATTTGATATTAATAACAATGCTAGTATTGTCATAACGCCTCCTTGGTATGATTATAGGGAATGATTCGGGTTATGTCAATGTTTGAAAGATAGTCTAAGGGTTAGGGTCAAAATGCTGGAACAATATAGTACAAGGGTGAGGGTTGGGATGCTGGAATCTGATTTCAGATATCCGATACCAGATAACAGATATTGTAGATTAGTCTCTAGCTTCCCGACCTTAGCCCGAGGACTATCTTGCAGGGTTGGGTGGTTTTGATAAACGTTGCCTCATAGCATTTATTCTTCGAGTAAGTCCGCCTTGATGTATGGCGGACGCATCGAGAAGCACCTTATCCAAGTTCTCGATTCATCTCTCGACAAGCTCGAGATTCACTCGAACTGTAAGAACGATTACTCCTCCAGATCATAGATCGCAGCCGTGCTCCGGAAGCAACGAACGCTGGGGTTTGTGAAAATAAACTGAATTAGGTAGATATGGTCTCAGCACGCCATTACAAGGATCAGCTCGCGCAGCACTTCAGCCGCGGTTGAGCCTGAAGCATACGGCGAAGCCGCAAGCGGGTTGTATTCTACAATGTCGGCACCGACGAATTCTTTACCCTTGAACAGCATCAAAGAGTCGACCAATTCCCGGTACGCAATACCGCCCGGTTCCGGGGTGGATACGGCCGGCATAAACCCGGGGTCGAGTACGTCAATATCGATCGATATGTATACAGGTTCTTTGATATCACTGATGACTTTGGATAGCGGTTCATAGGCTTTGAATTTATACAGGTTCTTACCGGATCCGAATTCTGCCTTTGTCCCGGACCGGATCCCGAACTGGTATACACGATCAGCCCCCAGTATGTCGAGCGCCCGGCGCACTGCGGTTGCATGGCAGTTCTTCTCGCCCAGATATTCATCACGCAAATCGCAGTGGGCATCAAACTGTACTAGCGAGAAATCACTATGTATTTTCTTTATGGCTCTGATTATTGGTGGTGTTATTGTATGTTCACCGCCGAGAAAGATAATCGATTTTTTCTTATCGTATACGCTCCCGACTTCCTTCTCAATTTGAAGGAGCCAATCCTCACCGTAGAACTCCACGTCGCCTAGATCATTTATTTTCAGACTGAGCAGGCTTTTATCCTGATAAGGAGAATAGTCCTCAACATTCTCAGCGCATTGTCGGATATACTGCGGACCAAAACGCGAACCCGGAATAAATGAAGAAGTACGGTCATAGGGGAGGCCCAGCACCATGACTTGAGCATCTGCTAATGTGGAGTTGGCGTAATACAATTTCATGACTCAATAAGTAAGAAGTAAGAATTTTATTTCGAATTTCGAAAAGCGAATTTCGGATTTGGTTATCTCTGATCTGTTATCTGTCATCTGTTATCTGGGTTCAGGCTGCTTCGGCGTAGCCCAGGGCACCGATCATGGTGACTGCTTTGAGCGGGCATACCTCAAAACAACGGCCGCAGCCAACACACTTATCTTTTATTACAACGTGCTTCTTACCGGATTCACCCTCAATCGCCTTGAACTGACAAACCTTTACACATTCTCCACAACCATCACACTGCTGGGAAATAGTTGCATGGGGACGCGCCTTGGCCCGGTCAACAAAAGATTTGGTGGGACACTTGTTATGACAAATACCGCACGATGTGCATTTTTCATAATTCATCACGGGTAAACTGCCTTCCATAGCGATGGCGCCCTCATAGGGACACACTTTAACGCACATGGTGCAACCGATACAGCCGACCTTACAAACATTCTTGACCGTCTTACCCTTGTCCAATGATTTGCATGCCAGATAAACCAATTGGGAACGCGGGATAAGCTCCAGCACTTGCCTGGGACATTCCTTGACACATATGCCGCACGCTGTGCACTTGTGCGGATCGATTATTGGCAAGTGATTCGGTCCCATTTTGATTGCGCCAAACGGGCACACGGTTATGCAATGGCCGCCACCCAGACAACCATAGACGCATGCCTTGTTACCACCCAAAAGAATATAATTGCTACGGCAATCACCCGGACCAAAATAGTCATAGCGCTCAACCGCCTCATCCCTACCACCCTTGCATCGGAGAACGCAAACCTTTGGTTCTGTTTCCTCAACCTCAACGCCGAGGATCTTGCCGATTTCTTTGGCGGTTTCTGCTCCGCCAACCGTGCACAGATTGGGTGAATACTCACCGGTTTTCTCAACGAGAGCTTTGGCATATGCCTCGCACCCGGGGAACCCGCAAGCGCCACAATTTACACCAGGCAAGAGTTCTTTTATTTTTTTCTCTTCCTCGCTGATTTTTACGGCAAGTTTCTTAAAGGCGACGGCAAGTATTACGGCAAAAACAAGGCTCAAGCCGCCTAATCCGGCAATCGATTTCAGGATTTCGATCATGTTCATAACGCGTCAATTATATTGATATATATACTGATGTCAACATCACACAGCGGAAGAAGATTTACTACACGTCTAAATAATCGAGATATATTCGCGGTCGGAGTTTAGTCTATAAAGACTACCTTTTCGATTTTGCTAAGTGGTACAGCCTCCCCTTTTATACTCAAACGCAAGAAATACGCACCGGGGGCCACGCGTCGGTTATAATTATCATCCCCGTACCAGATGATCCCGCTACTGTTGACCCCGTCAAACGATTTCAGCAACCGGCCAGCCGCATCATATATATCTACCTGAACATCTTGGTTATCATAAGCCGAACCCAATAAAATCCTGAATTCACCACGGCTTATTG
>JBAUFP010000321.1:0-2042 GCA_049679205.1 bacterium
GCATGCGTTGACTCGGCACGGGTGTATTGATGATGCGGTACCGAATGAAAACACTTAGCCTCAAGATTATCACTACCCCATTGGGCAATAACCAAAAGCAAAAACATCATAAATCCTCCTTAGGGTAAGACGAATGTACCAGAAGTATACTTGGTCGGGCGGCTATGTCAATCAATAAGCACAAAGCACGTAACCCTTGACTGAGGAATGAAACTTTTGCTCATTGAATGCGTAATATATGTATATGGCCGGGGCATCTAATAGCAGATTCACTGATGCTATTAGAGATGACGCAATGCACACAAGGCTAACCTATTATTTTAATGTGATTTTGCACATATTTTATCATCACAGGGAGGATTGATGCAATATTTGCTGGTATTCTTTTTGATTCTTGCTGACAGAAAATCAATGGAGGTGCAGCATACCGATATTGCACCTAATATCGATGGTTTCATCGAAGAAACATGGCTAGCCGCAGACTCAGCATATGATTTTGTCCAGTTCCTGCCCTACGAGAAGACTGCGCCCACCGAGCAAACGACGGTCTATGTTCTGCAGGATAAAAACAATCTTTATATCGCTTTCCGTTGCTATGCGGACAGCATTAAACCGGTCGCCTGTTTGACGGCTGACGAAGATGATATAAGAATCGGTATCGATACCTTTGGCAGCAAGAACACAGCTTACTATTTTCAGGTATACGCCAGCGGTATCTATCACGACGGCTGGATACTGGATGACGGACGAACCTATGATGATTCGTGGGAAGGTGTTTGGTACCGTGCCCTTAAGATCTACGATGACCGTTGGGAAATCGAAATAAAGATACCTTTCAAATCGATCCGCTATAAAAAAGGTCTGGATAAATGGGGCGTCACGTTTGCCCGTTACATGGCGCAAAACCGCGAGATAAGTACATGGGATGAATTCAGTCAACGGGATGACGTACTGGTCTCTAAATACGGTAGTCTAGAGAATATGAATCCGCAGGCAACTGGCTATTATTTTGAACTCTATCCTGAGGCGTATCTGCGGCTTGACCGGCAATTCTACTATGACGATGCTACGAGAACCGACACGACAAAAACAAAACCAAGTGTCAGTCTTAATTTCAAATGGGATGTCACGCCGCAGGCGACTATCAATGCGACGGTACTTCCGGACTTTGCCCAGATCGAATCAGATCCATTCTCCCTGAACCTGTCCCAGTACCCTACCTATCTGGATGAAAGAAGACCTTTCTTCCTTGAGGGACAGGAGATCTTTCGTATGGCCGACTTCGGGGACTGGGGTTTCTTTGACCCTCTCGAAATCTTCTATTCACGCCGGATCGGCAAATCAGTCAATGACGAAGCAGTGCCTATCCTTGGTGGATTAAAGGTCACCAACAAGTCAAAAGAGTGGAATCTTGGCATCCTGGGTGCATATACAGATACATATCTAGATACTATTGCTCACGACATTGACGAGCCGAACCGCTGGTTCGGTGTATTAAGAGCGAAGCGCTCCGTATTTGAGAATTCAGACATCGGCATGCTGTTCAGCGGCATGGCAGTGGACGGAGACGAATATAACTATGCAATCGGCCTGGACGGTGCATACCGCAAGGGCGCCAGCCAATTTGTTATCCAGGGCGCAGTGAGCAGTAAGAAGGATTCCATACATGATAAATTGGGCTGGGCATTCGATGCCGGCTACTATGGTTTTGTCAAAAGCTTTATTACTTTTGCATCAGCCCGCGTGGTTCAGGATTCGTTTGACGTGGGTGCGGTCGGCTTTGTACCGTGGGTCGGAGAGAAACGTCTGTTGTTCATGTCCGGACCCTATAAGCGATATCAAACAGGCGCGATCAGAACGTTCTGGGTCGCTCCAGGTGTGATCGCCACTCAGGAACGCGGTGTTTCTGACTGGTCATATACAGGCATTGTTGAATTCAATACCCAGTTCCGTAATGACTGGGGATTTGATATCAGTGGCAATGCCGGCCGCCGTCACGAGGCACCACGCTATCCATACGACGATACCGTCATCAGTTATAC
>JBAUFP010000322.1:0-1644 GCA_049679205.1 bacterium
ACCATATCCAGCGCGGCTCGCGTGTCGGATACAAAGCAGGTGCACTGCAATACGGACTGGAGCAAGCAAAGGGTGATTTTGTGGCGATATTCGATGCTGATTTCGTGCCCGCGCCTGATTTTCTCAAGGAATTACTGCCGGATTTCGATTCCCCAAACGTAGCTGGCGTACAGGCGCGCTGGGGACACCTGAATTATGATGATTCGCTGTTGACCCGCGCGCAGGCAATTGGGCTTGACAATCATTTCGCCATGGAACAGAGATTGCGTTTCCATGCCGGGTTTTTTATTAATTTTAACGGCACATGCGGCATCTGGCGTAAGGAGGCGATTCGCGACGCGGGAGGATGGCATAGTGATACACTTGCTGAAGATCTTGATTTGTCCTATCGCGTGCAGCTGCTCGGCTGGAAGCTCAGATTCCGTGATGATTATACGGTTCTGGGTGAGCTCCCGGATAGCGCAGAGAGTTACAAAATTCAGCAAAACCGCTGGGCAAAGGGTACAATTCAGGTGGCGAGAAAACTGCTGCCTCAGGTCTTCAAGACGAAGATGAGGAAAATCGCTAAATACGAATCATTTGTGCATCTAACGTGCCATGTGAATTTCCTTGCTTTGCTTGGTTTGGCCATTTTTTCGCCAGTTATTGTCTATTTTAAAGTAGAAAATATCGTCTCAAACGGTTACTTCATTTTCGCTTCGTTCTTCACAGTCGGCGCTCTGGGATACCCATATCTTTACTTTTTATCACAGCGTGAATTGTATCCAGACTATCGGAAGCGTATGCCGTTTATCGTCGGCGTCATTGCCTATAGCATGGGTCTTTCCGTTTCCAATTCCAAGGCGATCATCGACGGTTGGTTGAACCGTAAGAACGTTTTCCGGCGCACGCCGAAATCAGGTGGTGAAGCAGGAGGCTATCGGGCTGAATCAAAATCAATCATTCCCTACTTGGAGATTCTACTGGGGATATATATATTTACTGCGCTCATTTATGTGATCGTTAATGTTCAGCTGATTCTTATTCCATTTCTTTTGTTCTATAGTTTCGGGTTCCTGAGTTTAGGGTTTATGTCCCTTAGGGACAAAGTACCCACACTGGAACCGCAGGAGGTTTTATGCTCAAGAAGGAGCTCCTAGATATCTTGGTTTGCCCCAAATGCAAGGGCGAACTTGAATATGATAAGAAGAAAGAGGAACTGATATGCCATGAGTGCAAACTGGCATATCTGGTGAAGGATGATATACCCATAATGTTGATTGAAGAAGCGAGGAAACTGGATGTTTAGTCTTATTTTGCTGGTGGCAGTCGTTGGTAACACCACGATCAAAGAACTAGGTACGAAAGGGCTTGAGATAACGTTCTCAGCGGACAAGGTTACGCGCGAGGATTTCTCATTCTCTGATGCAACATGGCTCAGCGAGGTAGGCGAGCCAGACTTACCGTCACTCCAACATAAAATCGGCATTCCTCAGGACGGCGGCGTGCAGGTTACAGTACTCAGCCATGATGAATCAGTATTCAAAGATGTTGTTATTGAGCCAGCATACTATGTGGCAGTTGATGAGACACGGGATGCCGAGAGCCCGATATTTCGTGGCGATGTCTATAAACAAAACGCATTTTTCCCCAATAATCTTATTG
>JBAUFP010000323.1:0-3817 GCA_049679205.1 bacterium
AACAGGAACAGACCCCCGAACATAAACCACACCAAGAGAGGATGTATCGAAAAAGTCGCCTTAAAATAAGGCATCACAATTCGCGTCAATACAATGAACACCATTGCGGGAATTCCGAATAACACAAACGATGTTCCGAGCCCCATTGGTTTAAGTTTCGAATCTCTCAACATTGTGCAATACTCATATCAAGGGCGAATCACCCTCAGAACGAATCTGGTTAAAGCATTCCTCCTGAATGTCTGGCTTTTCTGGATCGAGGAGTATTTGAAATTCCTGCCACAGTTCTTTGATTCCTGGTTCGGAATTGATCCTTTCCATGGCACTTCGATAAGTATCTTCATCAGCGCACCACTGGATCTCCAGGCAAAGACCAGGATCATCTTGACTCTTCAGATAGACAGCACGATAAGACACGTGCCTTCTGTAAATCTTGCCAGCACGTTCCTGGATATCAAGAAATTCCTCTGTTTTTTCGGACCGAATATGATAGCGGTATACTTTAACAAACATCACTGCGCGGTGGAGTCATTCCTTCAGTCCTCTTTCTCATTGTTCGTTTGCGCTTTGTCAATCAGCACGCCTAAATTCCTTTGAAGCAACTCGTAGCTCTCCAGTATGCACACATTCTGTAATTTCTGTGCTGTATTTGCAGGAAGTTTGTCCTTTGACACGCCATCAAGAATCATTCCAGTTTCTCGTTCAGAGAAATCGCCGCCCGGCATGATCCAGGCAGTGTGATCTTTATTAGCTGGACATACATCCTGGCATATCATACAACCGATCAAGCAATTATGCCACGCCGGGTCTAGCCACCCCGGGAATGCATCTTCTTTCTCGTTGAAGAACGTCAAACATTTTCCTGCATTCACGAGAAATCTGTCCGCATTGATCGCCTCGGTCGGACATTTCTTTATACACGCTGTACATTTACTACACAGCTCTAGTGCAACTGATTCACGCCAGTTGTTTTGGGGACAAGGCATATCTGAAAAGAATGCACGTAATCTAAAGTAACTGCCCCAACCGTCAATATATGTAATGTTGTTTCTCCCGTATTTGGCAAGTCCACTGCGCACGGCAAGAAGCTTGGTCGGCACCAAGGCGACATTCATATGATATCCGCTTTTTTCCAGAAAAGGTGATATGGTGTCGATGACTTGCTGATCTGTATCATATATATATGTCGGCGGAATGATCGCGTAGTGCTTTTCACCAGCGAATCTAAATTCCAGGCTGGTCTTGGGTTGAGGTGCAGCAGTTAGGATTATTGACCTGGCTTCAGGAAAATCGGCTGGGGGATCGAATTGCCAGTGCAAACCATAACGTGACACAATTTCGTCATAGAATTCCTGGTTCAACGCTTTTTTGGCGAGAAGTTTTTCAAAATCATGCCGTAGCTCAGGCAAATACTCGGTAGCCACAAAAGCACTCTTGAAATCAGCCTCAGCCAGTAGCTGCTGCATCTGTTCAAACATCTTCATGGGCTCCCTTTCTGCGCTTTTTCGATCTTTGCCCATGGATCACGCAAAGATACCGTGCGGTTGAAAACAAGTGAATCATCTGTCGAATCTGGATCAACACAAAAGTAACCCAGACGTTCAAATTGGTAGTTTTCACCATGCTTTGCTCTATGCAAACTGGGCTCCAGTTTACAGTCCTTCAATGTCTCGAGCGAATCAGAGTTTAAATTCGCCCGAAAATCTTCGTTTTCATTGTCAACTTTATTAGGATCCGACTTTGAAAAAAGGCGGTCATATAATCTAACCTCAGCATCCAAAGCATGTGCTGCCGAAACCCAGTGTAACGTAGCCTTCACCTTGCGGCCGTCCGGTGCATCGCCGCCGCGTGTCTTAGGATCATATGTACAATGGAGCTCGATGACCCTACCATCCTTATCTTTCACAACATCGACACATTTCACGAAATAGGCGTAACGTAACCTGACTTCGCGGCTCGGTGCAAGCCGATAGTATTTTGGCGGTGGTTCTTCCCGGAAATCATCCTGCTCGATATACAAAATACGGGAAAACGGTACCTTGCGTGTACCCGCGTTTGGCTCTTCAGGATTGTTTACTGCTTCTAATTCTTCACTCTTGTCTTCTGGATAATTATCAATGACGACCTTGAGCGGACGCAAGACCGCCATGACGCGCGGTGCTTTTTTATTCAAATCCTCACGAACATAATGTTCGAGTTTAGCAACATCAATTACGCTGTCGGTTTTCGCAACGCCAATCCCGTCACAAAAACTGCGAATCGCGTCCGGTGTGTAGCCCCGACGGCGCATGGCTGATAGTGTCGGCATGCGTGGATCATACCATCCGTTGACACGTTTTTCTTCGACAAGCAGACGCAGCTTGCGTGTACTCGTGATAGTGTAGTTAAGGTTAAGGCGCGCGAATTCGATCTGTTGTGGGTGATGCACTACCAATTCATCCAGGAACCAATCGTACAGAGGCCGGTGGTCTTCGAACTCCAGTGAGCAAAGCGAATGAGTAATTCCCTCGATTGAATCTGACTGGCCGTGAGCCCAATCATAAGTCGGGTAAATGCACCACTTGTCGCCCGTACGATGGTGCGTAGCACGCAGTATACGGTACATCACGGGATCCCGCATATTCATATTGCCTGCCGCCATATCTATTTTAGCACGCAAAACGCGGCTTCCATCAGGGAATTCGCCTTTACGCATTCTTTGGAACAAATCGAGGTTTTCCTCAACTGAACGGCTACGATAGGGGCTTTCTTTGCCCGGAGTGGTTAGCGTTCCCCGATATTCCCTGATTTCTTCAGCCCTTAAATCATCGACGTATGCCTTACCTTTCTTTATCAACTTCAAAGCCCATTCAAAGAGTTGCTCATAATAATCAGATGCATAATATTCGCGGTCTCCCCAATCAAAACCCAGCCAGCGAATGTCTCTTCTTATTGCATCAATATACTGCTGTTCTTCCCGCATTGGATTAGTATCGTCGAACCTCAAGTTGTACATACCGTGATATTTTAGGGCAATACCGAAAGTAATACAAATCGCCTTGGCATGCCCGATGTGCAAATAGCCATTTGGTTCCGGGGGAAAACGTGTATGCACACGTCCGCCGAATTTGCCGGTGCGCAGGTGTTCTCCGACAATTTCTTCAATGAAATTGGCTGGCTTTGATTCATTAGTAGAGGTCATATTATCCTATAATGGAAGATGAATGGCAATCTTGCAGGCATCATCTCCCTTTAGCACGCTTTCCAATAATTCAACCTTGACCGGTCGTTGCAGTATCTCTTCCCAGATGCCCTTGTAGTATCCAGCACCGCAGTAGCAATACGTGGCAGAAATTTCAATATTGGCCTTAAGCGCGTCACGGATCCTCGGACAGTGACAATAAATAGCTCTTTTTTTCACCGGGTCTTTTGCCGCTAAATATTCCAAAATATAACCGCTCTTAGGTATCTTTGTGGCAATTATTGTGTTACCCTGTCTCTTACCGGCCAAACCCATTCCTCTATTCACAAGCTCGTCAACCACATCATCATCTAGTTGCAGCTTGTGCTTCAGAAAAGATACGAACTTCTCTTGCAGCATGTTATGTACTAGATCGATGTCCTGCGTCGTTTGGTATTTCCGCTTTATTTCCTGTAAATCGGCTTTAGGGTACTGACAGGCACAGCGGGTCATTATCGCGATTCGCTTGGCTTCATCAATTGATTCATCCATTCGATCCATGGCCTGCTTTGACCAGTCAATGACTTGTTGCCGGGCTGATCCATCAGACAGGACCTCGCTGCCCGCCATGATCCCATCCCTTGTCGTGTTATCAAC
>JBAUFP010000324.1:0-4579 GCA_049679205.1 bacterium
GTGGGATAGGCTTACCTGTACCAGGAGTTCAAGCGGCTGAATCTCGACTTCACTCCGACCTACGGGAATTTCATTCTTGTCGATTTCAAGCGTGATGCCAAAGAGGTCTTCGAGGCCGCACAACGAAAAGGTATAATAATGAGAACCGTTTGTGAGTACGGTCTGCCCAATTCGCTGCGTATCACGATCGGCTCGCCCAGCCAGAATGAAAAACTCATTAAAGTCCTCGAAGAAATCCTATAGATGAAATCATTTCAGGAACTAATCCAATATGCCAAGACCCGGGGACAGAAACGATGTGTTGTCGTCTGTGCCGAAGATAGTGCAGTCCTCGAAGGCATTCGATTGGCTCATGATCTCGGGCTCGTTTTGCCTGTTCTAGTTGGCGATGAGACAAAGATTACTGAACTCGCAGCAGATGCGCAACTCGATGCCAGGCAATGCGAAATCCACGATGAACCGAACCGCGACAAAGCACTGGTTCGAGCCATTTCCCTAGTCAGAGAGCAGGGTGGTTTCTTGATGAAAGGCATGCTTTCTTCATCGACGTTTCTGAAGGGTGTATTGAACAAAGATTGGGGCCTTCGGACCGACAAAATCCTGAGTCACGTCGCAGTCTTCGAGATTCCCGGTTATCACAAATTACTATTCATGTCTGACGGTGGTATGAATCCGAAACTGGACCTCAAGATACGGGTCGAAATCATCAACAACGCAGTTCATAGTCTAAGGAAGATAGGCATACAGCATCCGAAAATCGGTCTCGTCACCGCGAGCGAAGCAATAAACCCGGATATGCCGGAAACTGTCGACGCGGCCAAGATCGTTGAAATGAATCGGGTCGGAGAAATAACCGATTGCACTATTGACGGACCCTTTGGCTTCGATGTCGCCGTTTCCAAGAAGGCTGCGCAGATAAAGAAAATCGAGAGTTCGGTTGCCGGAGAAGTTGACTTCATTCTGATGGCAAACATTTCAGCCGCTAACATCTGGGCTAAAGGACTCATATACTTCGCCAGCACGAAGGCAGCTGGGATGGTTGCGGGAGCTCAGCGACCAATAATCATGCTGTCACGTGCCGACGACCCAGCAACGAAGCTGAATTCAATTGCCTTAGGCGTTATCATCTCAGACAATTAACATCAAGCAGAAAAGACCCACCAGCTCTGAATCAAGAAGACAAGATGCACTGAATATCGATCTGTTCCCGGTCGCACAAATCGTCGAGCAGTTGACTCGTAAAAAACGCCTCACAATCGGCGGGTTGTATGGTTCAGCAACAACTCTTTTTGTTTGTGAACTCGCACAACAAAAGCCTGTCATCGTCATCCCCAACACAGAAAACCAACAACGATACTGGCGCGAACTTAAAAAAACCGGCGGCGATGTGACACTCATCAACGAGGAAAACCCCTTCTACCGGGCTTCAAGGATCGTTGTCATGGACGAGAATATGCTGCTCAGAGAAGTAACACAGCTGGAAACCGAAATATTCAAGGTTCATCAAAAAATCGATCTGGAGCAACTCCTCACGCGCTTGGAAAGAACCGGCTATACACACGAGGAAAACGTCGAAGAAGAAAACGAGTATGCCGCGCGCGGTGGAATCGTAGACATCTTTGAAGCGGACGCTTTTCCGATACGGATCGAGCTCTATGGAGACAGAATATTTTCAATCCGTAGGTTCGATACCCAAACCCAAAGATAGATTGAAAATATCGAAAGGATAACTCTCAGATTAGCACTTGTGGATCACAGGCCAAAATGTCTCATCGACTCGATACCTGACGATTACATCTCGGTCACTGAGAGCGACCAGCAACTACGAAACAACACGATTATCCTACGCGACCATGGGGATATCCAGTACCACTTTACCGCCCCGCGTATCTACTTTGGAGATTTCCGCGCCCTGATCGAGGAGATCAACAAACGAGAATACACTCATAAGTTCCTGGTCTCCCATTCCTTGGCGCGCAAGCTGCGCTCACTACTGGGCGAGATCGAGATCCATAATGTCCCGCTGGAAATTGGTTTTACCGACATGAGCCAGCGCATCAATTATCTTACCGAAAGCGAGATATTCGGCAAGATAAGAAGACGTAGCGTGACCTTCAAGGGCCCGTTCGTCGATGACCTCATGGGGTTCAAGGAAGATGACTATGTCGTACACACCGACTATGGCATAGGGAAGTACAAAGGTTTATCTCTCATCGATTTTGAGGGCAAGAAGATTGAATGCCTGCAAATCGCGTATGCGGGTAAAGATAAGCTCTATTTGCCGATCGAACGGTTGAATCTGCTGGAACGTTTTGTCGCTACTGATGACCGGCCGCCCCGCCTTTCCCGTTTGGGCGGGGAAGTATGGTTACGCACCAAGAAGCGCATTAAGAGGGCTACGGAAAGGTTGGCACTCGAGTTACTCAAGCTCTATGCCCAACGCATGCAGGAACGGGGTTTCATGTTTTCCCAGGACACCCCTGAGATGCGAGCATTGGAAGCGACTTTCCCCTATGAGGAGACAAAGGACCAGATAGGTGCAATCAACGATGTGAAAATAGACATGGAGTCTCCGAAGCCTTGTGAGCGGCTGATCTGCGGGGACGTAGGTTACGGCAAAACCGAGATCGCATTACGGATCGCGTTCAAAGCAGCTCTGGACGGTAAGCAAACAATGTTGCTCTGCCCCACCACGCTACTTGCCTTCCAACACTTCCACACATTCAGGAACCGCCTCAAGCCCTTTCCTGTAAATGTGGATATGGCCTCACGGTTCCGCAAGAAACATGAACTCAAGAAAATCCTCGAGGCAACGGCGGCCGGGAAAATTGACATACTCATCGGCACCCACCGGCTACTACAGCCAGATGTCAGGTTCAGAGACCTTGGATTGCTGATTATCGACGAAGAGCAAAGATTCGGTGTCGCCCAGAAAGAGAAGATAAAGAAACTCAGGCCGGGTATCGATGTCATATATTTATCCGCGACACCGATCCCGCGCACCTTATACATGGCACTCACTGGCATCAAGAACATATCTAACATCCACACTCCACCTCTCGGTCGGAAAGATATCGTGACCAATATCATAAATTTTGATGAGGGAACAATCGAGGACACGATAAGCCATGAAATAGAAAGAGGTGGCCAGGTGTTCTTCGTGCACAATCGTATACAGACAATCGAAACAGTCCGAGCAAAAATATTGAAAATACTACCCGACGTGCGGGTCTGTCTCTTGCACGGCCAGACGCGGGAAGACATAACGGCAAAAAGAATGGTCGAGTTTGTCAACGGAGAATATGATATATTACTTTCCACTGCAATTGTCGAGTCGGGACTCGATATGCCGCGCGTTAATACGATCATTGTTGACCAGGCGCACAAATTCGGGTTAGCCGATCTACATCAACTAAGAGGACGGGTGGGACGCGGGGAACTTCAGGGTTATGCGTACTTCATCGTACCTGCCCGCGGTCACATGACCAGCGAGGCTCAGAAGCGACTGGGCGCGTTGGCTTCCTATACATCACTGGGCTCCGGGTTCCGCCTCGCGCTCCGGGACATGGAAATAAGAGGCGTCGGCAATCTACTCGGCAAAGAACAATCGGGTCACATCAATTCTATTGGTTACCATCACTACATCAGGCTACTGAGTGAATCAGTGGGCGAATTACAGGGGAAGACGATATCTCACGAACCCATTCTTGACCTGAAGCTTGATGCTTATTTTCCCGGTGAGTATGTTTCGAGCGCCTACGAGAGAATCGCTCTTTACAAGAGGTTACTCGAGGTTGAATCTCCCCATGAGTTGGGGTCGATCAAGGATGAAATAGTTGACCGTTTTGGAAGGTACCCTGAACAAGTGGAGAATCTATTCACTCTTTCCGCGATAAGACTCAAGGCACGAGAGCTAGGTGCATCCGAGGTAATCCGCAAAGGAGAAGGCTTTGTCTTCTATCGTGACGGAAGAGTGGTGCGCGAAATGGATTGACTTTCCCAGGGTCATTGCTATAATCTCGGGATAAGGAGACAACATGGAAACGAAGTTCAAAACTCTTCGAACGGTTTCGGTGATACTAAAAATCATTGCCTGGGTGATTGCCGCCTTGACAATAATAGGCTTTATTGCCATGCTGGTTGGTGGCGCGGCGCTTGCTCAATTTGGTGGTCGCTATGGCGGCGTGGGTGCTCTTGGTCCCTTCGGTGCAGTCGGTATTGCCTTTTACGTTTTGATCATCGGTGCCATTTGGTTCATAAGCCTGCTTGCCGGTGCCGACTTGATATTGGTGATCCTGGCCATCGAAGAAAACACGCGCGTCACTAAACCAAACCAGTAAGGACCGCAACCAAGAACAGTCGCTTTTTTTGGCGTTCCATAGGAGTCTTGCTGTATTCCGGAACTATCGCTCAGGCAACAAAAAGTGAAAGGTCAATGCGAAAAGTAGCATTACTACGGTAAGTCTTAGGTAAGTTACCCCCCCCAGACCGAATAGAATATTATTCGTGGTAAAGATCCGGCAGACAATACCCAGGATGATCGCTGCCACCGCTGATATCAATGCGATATACTTGAATA
>JBAUFP010000325.1:0-2958 GCA_049679205.1 bacterium
GGGTTATTAAAAGCACAGCAGGAAGGGGTAAGCCCTTCCTGCTGTGAGTTCAATTCGTCCTTATGCTTACTTTGATTTCTTTGTTCGTTTTCTTGTCGGCCGCGGCTTTTTCTTGGGTGCGGGTTTCTTAGGTTCTTCTTTCTTTACTTCTTCTTTCTTCTCTTCCTCAAAAATCTCTTCTTTTATCTCGAGAAGATTCTTGTCATCCTTCTTTTTGACCAGCACTGTAAATATAACCGTGTTACCTGCCCAGAAAATCGCCATACCCAGAGATTTAACAAACAGGATGATGAAGTAAAAAACAACACCCAGTATGAAAGAGGTGATGGCGCCGGCCCAGGTTTCATATGCGGGTAGATATTCCGGTGGATAGAGAAGATTAGGCATGCCTATTGATTCAACGTAGCCGGTAAAGAGATTGTGCCAAGATTCAGGACATATCGGTGGAAGTGTGATCTTTACGTAATAGGCAGCATTGATCAGTAGATTATCCAGTTTTTCAGCAGGTATAATGAGCCCGATTACATCTTGGCCAAGAAAGATTGCTTTTGCCGAGAAGAAACCGAGTAGCCCGACACCTATGAGAACCACGATTATCAAGAGGAATTCGTAGACAATAAAGCGCCATGGTTGATCGTTGACCACTGAGAACGATTCGAATAAAGTATCGAAAGTATCATTACCTGTTTCTCCAACGATAGAGGGTCCAATAATCAGAGATACGATGGTGACAATGACCAGATATAGAATGAAAAGGCATACGGCGAAGGCAAGAATGGACATGACCGCAAAAAACATCTGCCCGAAGTACGGAACCCAGGTTATGAGGGCGAGAATGATGCCCATCACGATCAGGGCGACCATGAACAGCACGAGCACGACGGGTGCGAGAATCGCCGATTTGCCACTCTTCAAGGCGAATTTTATCGCTTCCTTTATTTCATAGAACTCATCACCCTTGAGCTGCTCGTAGGTTACCTTTGATATCGCGACACCGAAGATCAATGCTACAAAGAGGTACCACAAGAATCCAATGATCCAGATTACCCAGGTAAACCAAGGGAGTCCGATTGGATACATTGGCATTAGACGGAATACTTCCCATACCTCTCCGATTTCAATGCCGCCAGCGGTGTAGGCTAGATATGACAATATGCCATATCCAATATGTGCAATCAGAAGACCGAGAAAAGCAACCCAGATTTTCTTGGCGCTGAAGCCGAGTCTTCCTGCTCTGAATACATCTTTATAATTAAAGTGTAGATTAGTCACCTCACCTCCTTGATTCGAGTGTATTATACCGATTTCAAAAACGTTGTCAATACCTTATGCATAGCGATGTTCGTGCCACATGTGATTCACGAAATGCTGCTGATTCTTTCATATGAGACGGGGAAGAAGATGATGGTTGTTGACATCTGTAGAGATTTCAATATAATTTCACAAAGAGGTAACAATGAATATTGGCTGGCAAGAAATATTACTGATCTTACTCATTGCTTTGCTTCTGTTTGGGGCGAAGAAAATTCCTGATCTGGCGCGCGGCTTGGGCAAGGGCATACAAGAGTTCAGGAAAGGGTTGAGTGAAATCGAGAAACCGCTAGAACCAGGAAAGAACGAGACTAAGGAAGAAAAAAGTCCAAAGGAGTGAGTTTTCCTCCTCGCGTTTCCGGTTGAAACAGGCATAATGGAGAGGTGTCCGAGCGGCCTAAGGAGCACGACTGGAAATCGTGTATCCGCCGAGAGGTGGATCGCGGGTTCAAATCCCGCCCTCTCCGGAGTGAGATATGCGCTGTTGGAGAGCGTGGGAAGAAAGGAGAGACATGTATTATAATGGCTCAAAGATTTTCTTGATATCTTTTATAGTTTCACTTTTCACCTCAGCCATTGTCTGTGCCCTCTTCATTTTCGTGCTTCCGTTTGCCCGGATGGGAGCCGATAAGGTTGTTCCTGATCTCATCGGTTCAAACCAGGAGCAGGCGCGCGTTATTGCCGAATCGCGCGATTTGTTGCTCGTCGTGGGTGGTGAAGAGGAGAACGAAGAGATGCCCGCACATATCGTCTTCCGTCAGATGCCGCTACCCGGTTCGGTCGTAAGAAGCAAATCAACAATAACAGTTTTCGTTTCAAAAGGGTCGAGCAACATTGTCATGCCAGATTTGAATGGTCTGGGATTGAGTGAGGCAACGGTACGGATTACCGGGTTGGGGTTGACAATAGGCGAAGTGAAGAGTGAAGAGAATGTTCTGGTTGAGAAGGACAAAATTATCTCGACGGTCCCTGAGGCCGGGACTAGGGTGCAACCACAAACGTCAATCACCGTGCTTCTCAGCCGTGGTGTTGAGACCGCCCCGGTACCAAGACTCATTGGTAAGTCCTTTTCATCCGCGAAAAGGATGATTGAAAATGCTGGTTTTACCGTCGGCAATGTAAGATATGAAGTAAGTACGGAATTCAACGTCGGTATCGTGATGCGCCAAAATCCAGGTGCTGGGAGGGAAGCGAAAAAGGGATCGGCGATTGACGTTATTGTAGCGACAGTTCTTGAATGAGAAGAACATTTATCTACACAGGCATTATCCTTGCCTTCTTCGTAACTGGTATACTCATTGCGAATTTCCTTGTCATGCCGCTACTCGTCGGCAGAGGCGAGGAAGTTGTTGTCCCCAATGTTTGTGATCTGACTCTGGATGATGCTATTGAGCAACTGAAAGGCGCAAGGCTCGAGGGCGTGGTCGTCGAGCGGAGATTCGATCAAATAATCAAAGAAGGCAGTGTGATCATACAGGAACCCCTTCCCGAAGCCCGCGTGAAGAAAGGAAGAATCATTAACCTTACGGTCAGCCTCGGTCCGGAGACAATAAAAGTGCCATACCTTATGGGAATAAGCTATGAACAAAGTGTTTCAATAATCCGCCGATTGGGTTTAGTCATCGCCAAGGTGGATTCAGCCTTCTC
>JBAUFP010000326.1:0-3539 GCA_049679205.1 bacterium
TGTTCGGGGGTCTGTTCCTGTTTGTTCCGCTCTTCATTTTATCAATAGTTTTATTTAAGACGGATAAATATGATTTCAACACGACGACGTTTGTTACGCGCTTTCGACTGACAAAATTAAATAAGCAGGATTGGGTTTGGACTTTCTTCGCGGTTTTGACTATGTTTGTATTAATGGGGCTGATAATGCTTGTATGGAGGTTGTTTTCAGTCCAATTTGGTATCGCATCATTAGATACTTCGGCGCCTTTTCTGGAATTCGACCCACTAAGGGGTAATGAGGTGCTGCTTCTCCTGGTTTGGATACCGTTTTTCTTTTTTAATATCGTGGGCGAAGAATTAGTGTGGAGAGGATATATTTTGCCGAGGCAGGAACTGGCTTTTAGTAAATACGCCTGGTTAGTGAACGCCTTATTGTGGACGGTTTTTCATTTATTTTTTGGTTTCCACCTGTTGATTTTGGTCTTGCCATCACTATTTATAATACCATATGTTGTATACCGAAGGCAGAAGACGTTGATCGGCATAATCATACATGCCCTGTTGAACGGACCATCCTTCATTCTTGTGTCGCTAGGATTGTTAAAATGAATCACGTCTTTGTCATGATATCGTTTCTGGGGATAACAGCAGTCATCACGCCCGATCAAGAACCAGCAATGATTCAACATGATATCTTGGTCTATTTGCCGACTTCCGGCGTAGTAGAAGGATGGAAGCCGGTTGGGTCGCCTCAGGCGTTTGTAGGCGACGGCCTTTATGATTTAATTGATGGGGGTGCCGTAATCTACTACGAATATGGTTTCAAGCAAACCGTGACTCAGGAATATGAGAGCATAGACGGTCGCTCCATCGATCTCCAGATGTATGAGATGACCGATCCAGCTAGTGCATACGGTATATACACTTTTTTAAGAGGCATGGAGGGGAATGAAGTCGACGTCGGTAACGAAGGTATGATAGCCGGTCATTATATGTATTTTTGGAAGGGCAACTTCCTCGTTATGCTGACTGCTTCCGATTCTGAAGAAGGCACGGCTAATAACCTGTTGGCAATCGCGGCGGCGGTGGATAAAGCTATAGTCGAAACAGGGCAACGTCCATCGTTGTGTAATCTGCTGATTATAGAAGGCCAGGCGCCGGCGCGTATCTACTATCTTGAAGGTGTGCTGGCACTATCCAATGTATACTATTTTGGTGCTGACGATATTTTTGGGTTAAAGCAGGGCGTCGCTGGTGATTTTGGTGATTTCAAGTTATTTGCTTTCAAATACGGTGACGAAAAAGAGAGTAGTCGCTGGTACAAGACTGCTCGAGATGAGATGAAAAAAAGACAACGGTTTGAGAATTTCACCAATCATGATAATGAATGTTCCATGACGGATGAACATGGTTCGATCATACAGCTGAAAGCACACCGTAACTACGTTTTCGTTTATCTCGGTACTCCCGGTGCAGAGCCAAAATCAATATTCTTCAAGATCGAGAACAATTTGCGATGAATTTTAGGCATTTAGGACTTTTGGGTAATTTGGGCATTTGTTTTTAGTGGGTGGTGTGTTCATGAATAGAAATGGAGTAATGATAGCAGTTGGGCTGTTATTGATTTTGCCTATCTGTTCTATACAGGCCAATGATACGGATATCTTTAAACGCGCTAATGAACTGCTACAAACGCAGCGTTATGTCGAGGCGCTGGTCGCGTATGAAACGTTCATTCGTGAGAATCCTGAGCATCACTTGATTCCTGCAGCAAAGTGGGCCATGGCGAATATTTATTTTACAATTAACGAGGATTATCCAGGGGCCACGATAATATACCAAAACATAATAAACAAGCATCCCGACACTGGCTGGGAGATTTTTTCTTATGACCGACTTGGAATGTGCTATGAACAGCAACAGAAATGGTCAGATGCTGCGCGCGTATACGAATCTGCCATGGGGAGGCTGGCGGCAGAAACCCACAGTGAATTGGCTCAGGAATGGAATGAAGTTTTCAAGACGAGGCTCCTCGCTGCTTATCGCAATATGAATGACCACGAGAACATGATCCGCATCTATGAAGAAGCATTAACAAATTATCCGGCCGGACCAGCAGCTCCCAACGATCAGTTCAACCTGGCTCAGATCTACCATGAAATGGACGAACCAAAGCAAGCTGCCGCGAATTTCGCCATGCTTGTCGACCGTTATCCATTTTCTAATCCGGCCCGGCGTGTTCAGAACGAATATGCTGAATTGCTGGCGACGGAACTGGATTATGACTGGGCACCTTTTTCTACTTTTCAAGCTGCCGTGAGATCAAGTCAGACAGGACATTATGAAGAAGCTCTGAAAGGTTTTGACGAGGTGCTTGCGAAAAAACGCAACACCAGTATGGAACATGCTGCTAGATTCCAGAAGGAGCTGGTTGAATTCCGCAAGAGCGGTGATGCTGAGGATTTGCGTGATAAACTTGCAGCTACCCGTGATGAATACCCCTTTGGATTTGGTGGCGTACGTGCCGAGCAATTCCTGGAGGTTCTGGGAAGAATTATCGATGCGGAGACAGCGATCAGCGCGAATCCCGAAGATATAGGGGCGTACGGAGGCATGGCTTTTGCCTATTATCAGGTGCAAGCCTATTACCCGGGTATAGAGACGTACAAGAAAGCCATCTCCATTGCACCGGACAATAACGGTTTGTACAACATGTTGGGCTATTGCTACATTGGTTTGGAAGCCTATGATGGTGCGATAACTACCTTTCAACAGTTAATTGACGTCTCGCCCGAGGACCCAAACTCATATGACAGTATGGCTGAGGCACATTACGCCAATGGGGATACAGCAAAGGCCATAAAATTCTATGAGCAATCCTTGTCAGTGGATTCGAGCTTCACTAATCCGTATTACATGTTGGGCGAGATTCACAACGGACTTGGACAGACTGCTGAGGCCAGGAATTACCTGGAGAATTACCTCGAACTCGATCCTGAAGGCTTTCAAGCTCAGGCTGCTCAGGCCCTGTTGAGTCAATTAGACGAGGAGCAGGAATGAAAAAGATATCCCGGAGAGAATTCTTGATTAATGGAGGCAAACTGAGCCTCGCCTGCATGGGGTTGAGTCTATTTCCGAAAGTCAATATCCTGAACGCTGTGGTCAAAGAGACCGCCCATGATCTGCCTGACCTTGCCATTGCCAAGGGTGGTGATCCGGCTACTAATACTCTGAAGGCAATACAAGCGTTGGGGGGAATCGAAAGGTTCGTGAAAAAACGTGATAAGGTTGCAGTAAAGCCTAATCCTATTACACCCACTGGCCCGGAAACAGCTGCCAATACCAATCCTCTGGTTGTGGAAACCGTCGTGAAAATGTGCTTGCAGGCAGGTGCCGCTGAAGTTGTGGTACTTATTAACGATCCCTTGAGAAGCTTTCAGGATAACGGAATAATGGAAGCGGCAACACGGTCTGGCGCGAGGGTTGTTGCGGCAACAATCAGGGATCTTTTTCAGAGCATACCTGTACTACGTGGTAGAGTACTCCATGATGTGGAGA
>JBAUFP010000327.1:0-4492 GCA_049679205.1 bacterium
GAGTTGTGCGATCAAAGCTTCCCGGCTGAACTTTACCATGAGGCGCGGTCTGCCGTTGTGATTGCTCACTGAATACGGACCCTCGCGGCAGATAGGCGGATCAATGGCTACGCCGTTGATCTTATTCAGTACCACCGTGCTCGGATCAATATCCGCAGCTGAGTAATCACCAGGTAATTGAATATGACAAGTGACCCAGTTGCCATTACTCTTAAGGTTGAGCGTTGCGGGTTGGAACTCAATGGCCGCCCTGAGGCCGACGAGGAAAGCGATACCGATCGGGAACCGTTCGGGTAGTTTGTTGAAATGGCCACCAGTGTACGGTTGAAATACGTGGTCGATGCCGAGCGAGACAAAGTGGTTATGTACACTTACATTCTGTGGAGCCGCGCCCAGTTCGTCCTGCATACCGCAGTCGAAATACATCCTTGGACAATCGCCCGGTGTAACCGTGGCTGCGATATTTGGCGGACTCTGATCAAGCCAGAGGTCCCATACCGAAGGTATAATGTTCGCAAAAGCATCGAGTGGAAGGTTAACATAGAATGGCGGATTGGTTAGATTGGGAGAAAAGGCTCCTGCGAGTGAAAAGCAAGATGCAGATATGAAACCGCGGGTCGGATTCCAGATGTAGGGTGGTCCTTCAGGATATTCTGCAAGCAGCAACGGGAGCGCAGACATTAGCATTACATCAATATCGAAACCGCTGCCGCTGTGTGTTGCCAATGCCGAAAACATATCCAAGTGTTTGAGCGCTACTTTTAGTACACCATGACCGCCGGCTGAGTGCCCCATAGCGAAGCGGTATTCTGGGTCTGATATTGCCCGGTAATTTCCTTCGACAAAATTGACTAGACTAATGTAAGTATAGTATTCCCATGGACCATTTAGGATTGAGTTCGTGTGCCAGCTGATAAGATAAGGTGCACACTGGCTGTTTGGCTTGGCAACGATAACCGGATGGATAATACCGTTACCGATCAATTCATCGAGTATGCCAATCATAAACGGATATGAAAGGTGGTTGGCATAGCCTGGATCAATACCGTCTTTTGCACCGTGCAGGAAGTTGATGACCGGATAATCGATACTCCCGGTAGGATTGTAGCCCTCGGGAAGATAGACCTGGACAAACCGCGTGCCGATACGCGGGTCAGGATGAACGAACGATGTCACTTCAACCGTTCCTGCAGCGTATACTATCCCAAATAAGGACAGTATTATTATTGTTGTTAGTAGCCGTTTCATTTCATACCTCCTTTGGTTAAGGGGACAGGCTACTTTTTCCACTTGCGTGGGTGGTAGTTATTAAACGACTACCAAACCACACCCGCAACGCCACCCTTGCTGCATTAAGTATTGGAAAAAGTAGCCTGTCCCCTTTAATGCAAGTCACCCCTTGACAAATTGTGATTTTTTATTATAATATACTTGAATATTCATGTTTTTGTGAATATTAAGTAATTCGTGAATAAGGAGGCAGCATGAAGAAAACGATGATGCTCAAGGATCTGGAACAAATAAAGATCTTTGCTCACCCTTTAAGGGCCAGGCTTGTTGAGGCGTTTGCCGATAAGCCGAGGACGGCTAAGCAGGCGGCGGAAATCATAGGACAGAAGCCCACGAAATTATATCATCATGTCGACGCCCTCGAGCGCGTGGGTTTGATCAAACTTGTTAAGACCCAGAAGAAACGGGGGACTTTGGAAAAGTACTACCGTACCGTGGCCAAACGTTTCTCAGTCGACAGTAGCGTATTTAAGATGAAAGGCAAAAACAAGGAATTACTTGGGAAATGCCGGGCGATGTTTGCGACCATGCTTGAAAATACCATGCACGAAATCAGCGAAAGTATCGCGGACAAACTGATAAGCCCGGAAAAGAAAGAAAGACAGGCGACCCTTGCCAGGAAACATATCCGCACCACACATAACAACGTAGTGAAGTTGGAGAGGAAAATTCAGAAACTTCTCGAGGAGTTTGCTGATGCTGAGGAAAAGACAGGAGATGTCGAATATGCGCTCACCCTGGTCTTCTACCCAGTGGTAAGAAAGAAATAAGCGAGGTAGGCAATGTTGAATTTAAGCTTGTATACTAGCCGAATAGATATTTTTGATCCCTATAACATGTTGCCCATAGAGAAAACAGTCACCTATCTTGGTCAGAGGAGGTAGTCATGCGTTTTCAAAGACTAACGCTTGTAGGCCTGCTTTTATTAGCGGGTATAGTAATGCCGGTATACGGTGAAAAGCCTTTATCCGATCCCCATGTAATACTAGAGAAGCATTTTAACGCCATCGGAGGTTTGGATAATTTAAGGGCACGAAAAACTATGTACCAGGAAGGTACAATTGTTATTGAGGGTGCTGGGCTTGAAGGGACATTTGAGCAATGGAGCGAACGTCCGCTTAGGTTAAGGCAGGAAACAGACTTCAAAGTGGTGAGCGAAGTATCGGGTGACAACGGGGAAGTAAGCTGGTATGTTGACGCGAACGGCAAATTATTGATCCAACGCGATGAGAATACTATGAAAGAACGGGAAGTAAGAAGATTAATGGAAGAATATGAATACTTGAACCCTGAATCAGAATATTTCACTTTGACATTCAGGGGTGTCGAAAAGGTCAACAACAAAGACTGTTACGTTGTGAAGATCACAAATACAATAAATCAGGACGTTCAAATTAATTTCTATGACACATCCAGCTTCTATCTGTTAAGAAAAAGCATCATCAGGCCTGATAACGAAGAACATATTACTTATTCTGATTATCGCAAAGTCGACGGATTTGCACTACCTTTCAAGGAAGTCATTAATCAGCTTCCGACGGATGAAACAATAACGGTTGAGTATTCTTTATTCAGCCTCGACATGAGTATGGATCAGGCACTATTTGAACCGCCGGCACAGGATGTTGAGGATTTTGCCTTCGCTAATGGCAAGAGTGCTGAAAATGCTCCGGTTCGTTTCATTGAAAGTCACATTTATCTACCCGTGAATGTCATGGGTAAGGAACAGCTATGGGTTCTTGATTGTGGAGCTTCGGTCAATGTCGTCGATTCGAGTTTCGCAGCAGAGCTGGGACTGCCGTTTGAGGGCCCTATCAAGGGGCAAGGAGCATCCGGCGTCGTCAACGTCTATTTTGTCACCCTACCGGCATATTCAATTGATGGCGTTCAGTTCAACGAGCAGAAGGTGGTTGCTTTCAGTTTTCGTCAAATGTTTCATAAAGCCTTAGGCCTGGATGTAGTTGGCATCCTGGGCTATGATTTTCTTTCACGCTTTGTTACTAAAATCGACTACGCTGATCAATCGATTTCGTTTTATCATCCAGATAGATTCGAATATGAAGGTGAAGGGACAATCTTTGATTCGCCCATAGAAGGCAATATGCTTAGCCTTCCGGTTACGGTTGATGGGCAATACTCAGGGAAATGGTCATTGGATATTGGAGCGCCTGATCTTGATTTTCATTATCCTTATGCCAAAGACCAGGGTCTGTTGGATCGACCCGGTGTTGATGTTATGGTTGGTGATGCAGCAGGCATAACAACGACCAGAATTTCACGGTACGAAACAATCGAGGTTGGTGACTTTGTTCTTGAAAAGCCATTGATCGGTACACCTCATGAAGAAGGGACAGGTGCCTTTTCGTCGGAGACAGTAATAGGGAACATCGGCAATTCATTCTTTCGGAATTTTGTGCTCTATCTTGATTACGAAAAGCAGCTGGTAATCCTGGAAAAGGGCGATGATTTTGGAAAAGAATTCCCCCGTCCCAAAAGCGGACTACAATTCATGTATAATGACGATGACGAGGTTGAAATTCGGTTCGTATCTCACGCGACACCGGCGGATGATGCTGGTTTCAAGAAGGGTGATATTATCAAGTCGATAAACGGGATAGAGGTTCACTATTTCGATGGTCTTATTGCATTGCGCAAACTCATGAGAGCCGCGGCTGGTACAACTTATGCAATCGGAATATTACGGGAAGGCAAACCTCTTACTAAAGAACTTGCTTTGAGGAATATATTTTGAGAAACAGGATACGCCTAGTGCAACGTGTCTCTTAGCATGTATTGAACGTCGCGAAAGCATAGGGGGAGTCTACGCTCCCCCTATTGCGTCACTCTTACCATTAATTCACTTTTTCGAATTTGGTTCTCGATTCGACTTGTAAATTGCAGGTCTCACTCGAACAGTAAAACGTTAGTAAGCTTCGAGCGAACGGAGTGAGTCGAGAAGCGAAGTAGGGCAGACCTTTAGGTCTGCGGATTCTTGTTATTGAGTCTAGCGGTCGATATTGAGTTGATGGTGTGGTTCTCGATTCCCCCGCACCTTTACTGGTGTAAAGGTGCGGTCTCACTCGAACAGTGATATTGGAGGCGAGTACTATCTACTTGCTACTCACTGTCCTATCTCACCAGCAGTATTTTCTCCGTAGCAGTGCAGTCACCAGACTTCAGTTGAACGAAATACACGCCACTA
>JBAUFP010000328.1:0-1588 GCA_049679205.1 bacterium
GCTCTCAGGAGTTCAATCTTCACATCTACGTCGACTATATCATTAACCGCTAAATCGGTGCGGTCATAATCAACCGAAATGACGAAAGGCGGTTTTTGTGGCCGAGGTACGATCTCCCAAGGCAAATAATACTTGCTCACGACTTCATACAGGAAATTGCCCTCGCCATTGATAGTTATCTCAATCGTGTTCTGGGTTTTGATGTACTGACTCAAGTCGAGCTGATGCATCAGGTCAGCATTGCTCTGGTCAATATTCAATTCCGCCGCTTTCTCACCATTGACCGTAACCTCAACCTGAGCCTCAATCTCTTCACTGATCCCACCCAGGGCGGTCACCAGTGACCTGAGCGCGATGATTGTGCCCTGTGTGGTATACCATACACCGCTTTGATCCTTGGTACGGATCAAGTATGTCAGTGCATCAGTAACAATATCGCCGTACTTACCCGATTTTATCAAAGCATATACCGCCAGGCCAGTAGCCTCGACATCTGCACCCTGACCACGTGTGAATGTAATCGATGGCATACTGGACTGCCAGTACACGGCATCTTTGTCCTTTCTGGCCATGGATACCAGCTTTTTCAAGACCTCAGCGGTCGTCCCAGAATTAGGCTCGACTGTCACAAAGGCATTTGCGACTAGCGCCAGCATATACGGATCATTGGCTGCCTTCAGATTCTTTCGGAGGAAATTCAAACCGTTCTGCACTGCGTTACCCCGGTCGCCGATCTCACCCAAAGCCCAGCAAATATAAGCCGTGGGCAGTATCTCGTTGTTCTGTATCTTGCCCCAGGATTCACCGTGCAGGTACTGCTCATCTGGCGACCAGGATCCATCTTTGTTTTGCTGGTCTCGCAGCCACTGAGCCGTGCGTTCGATAAGACGCTCATCAATATCATAGACCTTTGCCATGTCACTAAATTCCATCAAGCCGTAGGCAGTCAGAACCTTATTCGCCGGAGCGTCCCCAAACCACGAAAATCCGCCGCCTTGCACTTCAAAGGTCAACAAGCGCTGGTAGCCCAAACTGATATATTCCTCAGCCGTCATCTCAGTTTCTGGTTTGATCTGCTCGGTCTGCCGCAAATAATCGAGAATGAGTATATTCGGGTAGGTAACCGAAGTCGTCTGTTCGAAACAACCGAACGGCACACCCAACAGCTTGTCCAACCCTTCAACGATCTGCGAGAAGATTCCCGGGAATATCTTTAAGCCGAGCCAACTCGCATCCTCTATTGCGTTCTTTGGAAAAGCGACTTTCTGCACAACGCGCTGGGCCAGGCGGTCTGAAATAATGTCCTCAAACAGCTTACCGTCGGGGAGCACAGCAACTGCACGCTTGATGGCATCCGATTTTACCTCACCATAGGCTCTTACCAAGAGTAAATGATAGCCGATCTCTTTTACCCGGATCGGGAAATAGGCAACGCTGACCTCGTCTCTTTTCAGCGTCCTGACGATTTCGCTTTTTTCCAGAATTTCAAACCAGTCTTCTTGCTGGAGCACAAGTTTGATTTGTTGATCTTTAGGTAAGTAATTGTATAGCCCAACCGGTATCGAAATCTCATCACCCTCAGTCAAAG
>JBAUFP010000329.1:0-2947 GCA_049679205.1 bacterium
CGGTGATTTTGATGCCACGCATGCCGGTAACGAAATTGTGACGGTTACTTATGGCGCGAGTGGAGCCACCGCAAACGTTATGGAGATATCCTGGAACACCAATACCACTACCTGGGATCTTGATACAATCCTGTCCCCGGTTGCTGCCTGGCACCTCTATGACGTAGAGGTTGGTGACTTTGATTCAGATCATACCGGAGCAGAGATCGTCGTCGCCAACGGTGGTACCATTGCGTCGACCGAAGGATCGATAATCGAAATCTACGGTTCCTCAGGCACCAGCTGGTCATACCGGCCTTTATACACACCTACGGGCAGCGAATATCCTCGAGAATTAGCGATCGGTGACTGTCTTGATGAAAATGCCGGCGACGAGATCGTCTATGCGAGCAGTACATCGCCTTATGAAGCGCGGGTGGTATACGGTTCAGGGTCGACCTGGGATAACCAGGCAATATTCACACCGGGCGGAACCAGTTATGGCGTGGACGTGGGTGATGTTGACCAGTACCGGGTCACGAATGATGAGATCGCGGTTACGGGCAGCTACGACGTGTATGAAGCCGAGCAGTTCTGGCCGACCAATGATCTAGCGGTCACCACGGGTGCTCCGTACAGCTATCCGTTTGTCATCAGCGATCCTGAGAGTCTTTGGGCGCGGGTAATGAACAACGGCACAGCAACTCAGAATAACTTCCAGGTCTACTTGTATATCGACGGTGCGGCATGTGATTCGGCCGCGGTCGCGACCCTGGCCGGCGGAGACAGTGTGGATGTGGACTTCAATTTTGTCCCGGCGGCGCTGGGTGGAATTAACTTCACCATTTTCCATTCTTTAACACCCGATGAAATAGTGGAAAATGATACACTCGGTACGCTGGATCCAGTGGCTGGATTTCCTGGCCGGTTCCACGATTGGGTGTTTGAGACAGGTACTTATAAGGCCGAGGGTTTTGAATACTTGTCGAGTTTTCCGCCGGCGGGATGGGTTGTGGCGAATAATGACAGCGGTAACTACTGGTGGAACTGGTATACGAGCTCAACCAATCCTGAATTGATGAACTCGGGGATCATCTTCGCTTCCTGTCATTATGAAACACCATCGACCTTGAGAAACGACGACTGGTTGATAACCGACATGATTAGTCCGGCTGCAGGTTTGGCTGATAGTTTTGGATTCTATTACCGTACCTATAGTGCTACAGCGGCTGAATCAGTCGAAGTCTGGGTTATGTCTGGTCAAACCGTTAATGATACTGTTGCCATGATCTGGGCAATCAATATTGCCAATCAGACATATACGCCGGTCAAGCTTTCTCTCGATGATTACGACGGTCAGAATATCTATCTGGCTTTCCACTACGTGAGTCTCTACGAGTGGTATATCGATGTTGATGATGTATATTGGACAGCTAACATGGACGCGGTTGGCCCGGATATCACGCTTATCGAGATGCCGGAGAATACGTATGACCCTGGACCCTACACGGTACGCGCTATAATTACTGACCCATCTGGCGTCCTGACCGATTCACTGTACTACATAGTTGACGACGTTGCCACGGCAATTCCCAATACGAGCGTGGTCGGTGATACGTTCGCTTACGAGATCCCGGGACAGACCGCGGGTACGTGTATTGACTACTATGTGATGGGCCAGGATGCGTTGGCGAATACCTCGTACAGTACGCAGGAACGCTTCTGGGTGTTGTCGCCGATGGCGCCGACCGATCTGACGGCCGAGGGTCAACTTGATTCGACGGTGCTACTCGGTTGGCTACCGCCGGGTGAAGAGCTTTCCTATCACGGCGCTGTCGCTTATTACTGGTCGTTCGACACGGGTAATATGATAGCGACTCAGTTCACACCGCAGCACACGCCATGCAGGCTGGAGGCAGCGTCAATCACGTTTTACGTAGTGCAGGATACGGTGGAATTCCATGTGTGGGCTGATGATGGATTTGGCAATCCGGGCGCGGATTTGTATGTAGATACGCTTATCATCTCTCAGGTCTACCCGAATCCCGAGGTAATCGATCTTTCGGGCGAGGACATCGTTATCGATGGTGATTTTCACGTGGGCCTGTTCTGGTTAGGTGACAGCACGCCTTTGCCGGTGAGTGATGATGGAGCGAATACTACTAGGAGTAAGTACAACGCTGGCAGTGGATGGTTACCGCGTGGCTATGATTGGGTGATGTCCGCGGTGGTCAGTTATGTTGCGCCGACACCGTATAGCATTCGTTCCGCCTCTCGAGTACAAATGCTAACTGCACAGAGCAAAACAGGGAAAGCTAAAATCGATGATAGATTGACAACGAAAACCCTGCTGCCTAGAGGTATAGTCAAACCAGTTGATGTTACCATCCCTGGTCTCCTCGAGCGGATTCTGGGTATTTCCAATTTCGAAGTGTCGCGCAGCGAAGTGACGGGTGGACCGTACACATCACTGGGTACGACCAACCAGAGCACCTATACCGATGCTACTGTTGTTACCGAAACGCAGTACTACTACGTAGTGCAGGCGAACTATACAACACCGGATACGATATCCTACTATTCGAACGAGGCGACGGTTGCGATCGACTTCACGCCGCCGGCGTATGCAAACACTACGTTCGATACATTGGTTGCTGGTCCCTGGGTTGTCTCTACGGAGCTGACTGATTGGACTGGTTTGGCATACGATTCGCTTGCTTATCGTGCGGATGGCGGAGCGTTTTCATATGTGACGAGCGACAGCGTGTCCGGCATAACTTATTACTACACGATACCCAGTTATTCGAGTTACACGTTGCTCGAATTCTATCTGTTCAGTGAGGATGCGTCGTTCTGGCAGAATGCGGGCCGGGATCCGGAGTCTGGTTATTATTCGTTTACGGTTACGGCGGTCAGCGAGTACAGTTTGAAGAGTATGATACCGGATCATGTGTTCCTTAGTCAGAAC
>JBAUFP010000330.1:0-4599 GCA_049679205.1 bacterium
AGGATGGTGCGACCGAGGATTTGGGAAAAGAATAATGAACTCACGGGCACGCATGGCCAATTCAGATTGAGGAACAAGGAAATCGATGCGATGAGTGTTGAACATGGTCAGTCTTCGTATTACACGAAAGAAGGTTCAAGAAATGTCGTGGAGGGTGATGCGATCATAATCATATTTGAGGAAGGTAAGGCAACAATGATAAGAGCCGAAGGTGAGCCCAAGGGGTTTTTGTTTCTAAAAAGGAGCGGGGAAAGTGCTGGTGACTAAGGATTTGACCAAAGTATTCGGCCGGCGCGTGGTCGTTGATAGAGTCGATCTGCAGATAAACCAGGGCGAAATCGTTGGTTTGTTGGGTCCAAACGGTGCCGGCAAGACTACTACCTTTAATATGATCGTGGGTCTCTTGAAACCGAAGCAAGGTGATATAATCCTGGATGAGACTACAATCACAGACCTGCCAATGTATAAACGCGCACGGCTAGGAATCTCTTTTCTCTGCCAGGAACCCAGCGTCTTTAAAAAACTTAAGGTTATTGAGAACTTAGTCGCGGTGTTCGAGATTGCCGGCGTAAAAGGTAAGGAGGCCGAAGATAAAGCCAGTGCCCTATTGCGCGATTTCACTCTTGAGCACGTTAGAGACCAGAAGGCATATACGCTTTCCGGAGGTGAGCGCCGGCGTGTCGAAATCGCCAGATCTTTGATCAGTGATCCAAAATTCCTATTGCTTGACGAACCATTCACAGGAATCGACCCGATCGCACGCGCCGAGCTTCAGGATGTAATTTTACACCTTAAGAATCGGGGTATAGGAGTCCTCATTTCCGATCATAATGTGAGAGAGACATTGGAAATCACCGACCGTGCATATTTAATGTACGATGCGCGTGTTTTGCTGTCCGGTAATGCAGAGACCCTGATCAATGATCCGAAGGCCCGAGAGCTATATCTGGGATGGAAATTCAGAATTTAGATCTATGTAGCAAGATAGTGTTTGTGACCAGCCTTACTTTAATAGCGTGATCGTTTTAGTAATAGTATAGTGACCAGACCTTAACACAATAAAATATACGCCGCCCGGCAGAGCACGGCCCAAAGCATCATCACCGGACCAGGCTGTTGTTCGCCTGTTACTGCTTTTTAGCCCGTCTTCAATTAAACGCCTAACGAGCCGGCCATTGGTGTCGTAGACCTGTAACGTGATTTTTGTTGCCAATGGTTCTTTAGAATCTATACCAAGATCATACTTGATAGATATCCTGTGCGTGCCGGGGTTAGGGAATACATCGAGGGCTGATCTGAGAAAATCGTCAGTATATTTTACTTCTTCATATCCTGTGTGGACGGTTTCCATGCTACCTTCGTAGGGCCTCAAATTTCGGCCAGTTACTGTTATGTAGATATCATCACCAACGATCAGTGGGAAGAGCACAAAGTGGGCATCACCATTTGCATCGGTCGACTCTACGGCATAGACCGTGGAGTCGGCTCGGCCGGTGACGCAGACAGTAGCATTGTTCATCGGTGTTGAAGTGCTGGGGTGTGAGACGTTGACAATGAAATCAGCATAACCGGTGGGCACAACATTGGGGTGGGTAACCTGGATTGCCTGTGGCGAGTCAGTCCAGATGTTCATTTCGGGATCGCCGATCGTAGTAAAACCCCGATATTCGGTGGCGGCGTTGTATGTTGAATAAACAAGTAGACGTCCGCCTTCACATGCTTGACCAAAGGTTCTCACGCTATCGGTGAATATAGCGCTGAAAAAACCTCGAGATACCCTGCTTCTTCGGAAAGTGATTGAGCCACCCCCGACGGTTGTTGTGGCAAAATATCCGGCGGCGCCGCGCGGGGTAGTCGGGGTACCAGTGAGGAACCACTGTTCAGCAACGGCGGGTGAAGATCCAGTGCCGAGCATACAACAGGTAAATGACATGACGATTGGAAGTTTTGGGCCATTCGCCGTGCTATGAGGGTCCACATTGAACGGCGACCACCAGTTATTTACTCCCTGTCCTCGATACATTACAAAGCTGCGTCCACTATTGACCCGTTGTACTACGTCGCTAGCATTATTCCCGAATTCTGAAGCAAGGGTATCGACTGCATCGTACCCTGCCTGAAGCATGAGGTTCTTAGCATGGTGTACGTCGCCCCAGTAGACAGTATCACCAGGATCATAATCATTTCTCAGGATGAGGCATGCCTTCTTGAACCACAGTGAATCGCCTGTATGGGGTGTTCTTTCGTACAGCAATATTTTGTTGACCACGGTCTGGGCTTCGGTCGAGTTGTGGACAGTGAGACGGCCGGAAAGAATCTCATTGTAAATGTCAGTCGTGTCGATATTCGTGTAGAAATTGTCAGTGTGCCAACCACTGATCACTGGAAATGGAACGTAATTGGGTGCGCCGACCAAGAGTAGGAATTCAGGCTGTATTTCCCAGGTATTATACGCATTAACAATATAGTTCTTAATACTCAAGGAATCTGACCCAATTTCTGAAAGCTTGGCGATTTTAGTTTGCATTCCTTTCTTATGTTTCCACTCGGCTAAGGGCAGGATGTCATCGTAGAAGCTATCATGGGTAATGATCAGATACCTTGCCCCGAATTCCTGGGTAAAAGAAAATGTTAATGAAACTAGAAGAAATATAAATATTCTCATCATATGCACATTCTACCTAGCTTTGTAGATATGTCAATATCCACCAAATTCAGAGTCACAACATAATCGAGCTTTGCATTAGGAAGACAATGATTGAATAACCAGGAATTTATTTCAGGAATACTACCTTGTGTGTTTTCTTGATTTCTTTTGACGTCAACCGGACAAAATAGACGCCACCCGGCAGATCGCGGCCCATTTCATCCTGACCAGACCAGGTGATTAGCTGATCATCGGCCACGTCTGTGTACTGCCGCACTGAGCGACCGCTTGCATCATAGATGGTGATGGCGTTATTTCCGCGGTCACCGGTTTGGGTCTGGATCTTGATGCAAATCATGCCCCGGCATGGATTCGGGTATATTTCGAGCGTAGTGCTGATATTTGGTGTTTGGATTATTGTATCCTGGATCCCCGTGGTGATGCCAAAGAAATGCATGATCGAGTCGAGTAGTGCGGCCCGGGTTGATGGAGGGGCCGCATCAGTGAGCAGTCCTAGTTCGAAAGATGTGCCGACCGTGCGGTAATTACCCGCATCATTGGCAACACCACAATTGTAGTTATTGTCGCCATCATGGAAGACCAAGAAACCGCTGCCTGTTGGATCAATGTGATCCATCCAGTCATTCTCGCCGCCGTAATTGAAATTCATGCTCTGAGTAAAAGTGTTAGTTTCACCAATCACTGGTCCCATGTCGCTGCTACCATCCCCTGACGGATTGATACCGAATAATGGAGCAAAGTCATGGCCGGTTGGCGGATCATAATACCAGACATCACCTCCTTCTAAATACACACGTCCGTTCTGATTTTGCAGATAATCGACGAGTGCTGCGGCTTCGGGACTACTGCTATTTATGACATAATTGTTCGGATACACACCCAGGCACACAAAGAGCACCTCGTACAGGCCGAGGTCGGTGGCAAGTGACGTCCCATAATCGCCGAGATACCCGAGATTGGTCAGGATATCACGCATATTCTCACCGGGTTCGGGTGTCTGGTCCGGATTCCAGATATAGAAATTCTTTCTGCCGATCCTCAAAAAAAACGATAATGTATCCACGTAGTAGGAGCTATTGAGAATCATGAAAAATTGAGCGGTGGTATCACTCGGAGCGTTTGAGTCGATGGCAATGATAAATGGGTCAGCGTTGTTACTCGCACTGCTGTCGGGCAGTATATGTTCATAAAAACCAATTGAATCGATTACGTTGATAAAAGAAGATAGAGTGCGCAGGACTGCGGTCACACTGTCCGCACTGGCGCTTCCTTCGTTTCTAAGGCTGACCGCAACATTCGCGGTGTCACCTGGTTCCAGGTTACCAGTACCGCCGGTCACAGTTGCGCCGTCATATGCTAATTGCGCAGCATTTACTCCCTTGCCGAAATGCGAGACCCATATCGTGTCATTGATGTCCCGGCAGATTAGATCAAAATTGACTATGTGTCCATCCGGCGCATTCAATGCCGGGGAGAAATCATAACCATCAGTTCCGGTAGAGCATATCTGGTTAAAGGCAATGTTCCCAAATGATTTCAGTGAATCAAGGATGGTCGTGTAGATGTCATTCGTTCGGAGAAGGCCCACGACACCAAGTGCGGGTTTGCTGCCGTAGTTCTTGATCCATAAGCGTAGATTTATGACCTCGCCTGGATTGATCTGTCCGTTGGCATTGCCCCCGAGTGTGTCGTCGATTGCCGATGCGTAGTACCCGACAAAGCTACCGGAAACCGTGGTAAACATAAATCCCTCATATGGCTGCAAATTCTCGCCAGTCACAGTGACATAAAGGGTGTCTTCGATTATCTGGGGGTAGAGGTCTAAAACTGCATTCCCATTTGCATCAGTGGTGTCGATTGAATAGACTGTGGTATCCTCTTTGGCGGAAATGCAAACGAGTGCATTAGCTACCGGTGTTCCGTTACTTTCC
>JBAUFP010000331.1:0-2788 GCA_049679205.1 bacterium
ACTCACAAGCAATTGCCGAGTATGAAAAATACATCGATATACTGAAAGATACAGACGTTTATTTGGATGAAATCAAAACCGTGAGAGAAAGGCTGAAGGCACTCAAGAAGTAAGGGACATGATCAACCTATCACACGAACGCTTGATGGCACTCTTTGAAATCAGTCACAAAATCAATAGGATCAAAGACCTGCAAGTGCTACTCGATGAAATCCTTCATTCTGCTATTGGCAACATCGGAGCAGAACGAGGGCTTATTATCCTTGCCGATGAAACAGGAGAGAGCTATCGTACTGTTGCCTCCAAGTCTCTCAAGGACGATGATATCAGATTTAGCAGGAGCATTGTCAAGGAAACGCTTGAGCGCAGACAAACATTTTTAAGCCCCGACATAGACGAGGATGCCGGGTTCAAAGAAAAGGACAGCGTGCGCGAGCTTAATATCCTCTCCTTCATTTGTGTCCCGCTAATCGTGCCTGAAGCAACCCAGGCACTCGGTACTCTATATGTCGACCGACGCATAGGGAAAAAAGCTTTCACTCAGGAAGATGTAGCTTTCCTTGAAGCATTCGCCAACCTGGCAGCGATTGCCATAAATAACACAAGCCTGATGAAAACAGTAATCGATGAGAACATCCGGCTCCGTAAAGAGGTTGAGGCCAAGTATGAATTCTCAGGTGTGATCGGTCACAGCGAACCAATGCAAGAAGTCTTCGCAAGAATGCAGCATGTATTGAACGACAACTGCACGGTTCTCCTCACCGGAGAATCTGGTTCTGGCAAGGAAGTCATCGCCAAGGCAATTCATTACAACGGTGAGAGGAGAACAAAACCTTTTCTGGCTATCAACTGCGGCGCATTGCCTGAAACACTCTTGGAGGCTGAGTTGTTTGGAAGCGTGCGTGGCGCGTTCACCGGCGCCGTGGACAAACCCGGTTTATTCCAAGCTGCACATGGCGGCACGCTTTTCCTCGACGAAATTCAACATACCAGCGAAGCAATGCAAATCAAGTTACTACGCGTTCTCCAGGACAGAGAAATTCGTCGCGTCGGTGGAACATCCTCAAATAAAGTCGATGTCCGGCTTGTCTGCGCGACTAACGAAGATCTTAGTAGAGCAATCCAGAAGGGAAATTTCCGGCAGGACTTCTACTACCGAATAAATGTCATCACGATCAACGTACCGCCTTTACGCGATAGACGTGATGATATCCCTATTTTAGCTCAGCACTTTCTGGAAAAATACGCAACCGCGAAACGAAAATCATTTCAAGGGTTTGATACAAAAGCATTGGACGCATTAGTGAAACATGATTGGGTAGAGAATAACGTGAGAGAACTTGAGAACGAGATCGAGCGCGCAGCGATATATGCAAAAACAGGCAGCATGATTCAACTAAATGATCTATCAGAGAAGATCAAGGGGGCACTGCCAACTGCTATATATAAGGCGTCTGCAGCTCTGGATGAAACAGAAACGCCTCTAACCTATGATGAACTTGAAAAGGAGTACATCAATAGGATCTTATCACAGGTGGCCGGTAACCAAACCGAAGCCGCAAAGATCATGGGTATACCCCGCACAACCCTCAGGGGTAAGATGAAAAAGCTAGGCTTGACTAAATAGCGTCTAACTAGAATCACATAGACCATATCCGGTCAAGAATAGATAAGATAACCCAGAAAAAGCCAATTCGCATTTCAATATCAATATAAGACCAAATATGGTCTCGCAGATCTCACCAAGATGTCCTCTTTCTTGAACTCACAGTGATAATGCACTAAATTTCAGGACTTTTCTAAGCATAGTCTCCTGGCACATATATTGCCTACCATAGAAATAATGATTCTTGGATCCGCAAAGATGCAGGTGCTACCTTAGCCGCCTTGGTGGGGGACGCAATACGACCTTACTTTTCCTCCTGCTGGGTCCTTGTCCACCGCAGGAGGAGGGGAGGAAACTACTCCACTGTCTTCCTCCCCCTTGATGGGGGAAGAAAAAGGTGGGGGTGGGCAAAATTCGCAAAGGAGGCAAAAATGAAACACATGAACACAGTCCTAATCATAGTTGCACTGCTGTCTATTAACGCAGCACATGCAACACTCTGGTATGTACATCCAGACTCAGTGATGAACTGCGTCCAGCATTGCCTGGATTCATGTTCAACCGGGGACACGGTCCTGGTAGGGCCAGGGACCTACTACGAAAACATAAACTGGCCGAGCATGCAGGACATTGATCTGGTCAGTGAAAACGGATCAGCTTCAACAATAATAGATGGAGGTGGGATTGGACGAGTAATACGGATCGGCATCGCAGTAAGCCAGTCGACGCTTATCGAAGGATTCACGGTCCAAAACGGTTATGATCCGAGCGCAGGTGGTGGCATCGATTGTGCATATGGTGCGTCACCAATAATCAGAGGCAACTTTGTCATCAATAATGTCGCCGACTCAGTTGGTGCTGGCATTCTTTGTGCGTATAACTCTTCACCGTTGATCGACAGCAACACCATTATGAATAATACATCGCACTATTTCGCCGCTGGTATTGGTTGCTGGAGCAATTCTCACCCTACAATCCAAAGAAATATTGTCATAAATAACGTTGCCGATTTTAATACAGGCGGAATCGGTTGTGTAAGTTCTTCACCTCAGATAATCGGCAACACGATAACTGGCAACATTGGTGGCGAGTTTTTTGGTGGTATAGGTGCGGATGACGCCTCTGCTCCAACTGTAAGGGATAACACGATCACGGACAATGTAGCCATGTGGGGTGCTGGTA
>JBAUFP010000332.1:0-9946 GCA_049679205.1 bacterium
GTACACATGACCCATATCCCGACGCCAGGGGATGAAAATGGATTGCGTAAGCTGGGCGTAAATCTCACGAGCGATCCGAATTTCTCCACTAACAGCCTGGCGATCATCTAGTACCGAGACTTACCCAATCGTAGCGAGTCAATAAACGTTGTGATATCTCACACGGACATTAGATCTGAGTGCAGGCACCAATTAAAGAATTTGCCAATTGGCAAATTCTTTAATTCTGGAATTTGATGAAAGGAGTTGGATGGGATTTTTGACAGGACATAGATCAAGAATTTATGCACAGAAAATCAGAGCACAACAGTACCACTTCTGACCGGCAGTACTTTGATGTTAAAGGTCACTACGACACTACGAGAATTCTCGTATTGACGTAGTCAGGCCTTATCGTTAGAAAGATTTTGGTGCTCGATTGTTCTGGTCAGTTCAGGGCCTCTCAGTTGGTATCTGCCGATAATGCTTGCTCGAAGGCAATTTAGTACGTAACGCCGATGATTTGGTCGGCTGCCCTCAAGAGATAGGTATTCCCTGCTGCATCCTTCGTTCTTACTACGGCATCCACATATAACGGATTGGGTCTGACTTTCCATTTCGGACCGTCTCGGGCGACTTTTTCCAATCTGTTATCTTGAATTTTCGTTTCGTTTTCTTCGAAATCGGTTACCCAGATATTGTCCTCGTCTTTGATCACCCATAAATAATCGAAGTCAATGGTAGATGGAAACGGCAGGGAATCAGTTGCGACAACCCAGATGATGGCGATCATTGGTTGCCCGTCTGGTGGGCAGATCGGCTGAAAATCACGCCACATGAATGTTTCAAGCGCAAATTCACGGTTGTCGATTTCGATTTGCTGGGGAGCGCTCAACAGTTTATCAATGTCATAATTCGGGTAATTGGTGCAGGTTGGCAAAAGCACCATTGCTAACGCAAGATATCCTAATACTGTACAAAAAGGTCTTCATTTGATACATCCTTTTTTCATATTATTATAATGTGGTGATGAAATTTGTCAATGGGTGCTGGGTGCTCGTAAGCGCGTATAGCGTCATGCGTAAGGTGTATAGCGTCGGGTACGCGTCGAAGGTTGACACGTTTGGTTTTGTAGGTACACTTAATCCTAGAAATCGTGTCGTCCTGAACTCATAATTATATGAATTATTTTTCGCACCTGCATATTATATCGAGCATCATATATTTCTGCATGGCGGCGTTCGTCTTGTATAAGAGCTTCAAGTCGCCGCTCAACAGGGTCACCGCCGGCATTCTTTTGTGTCTCGGGGTGTGGAGTTACGGTATGACCGGAGTCCATAACCTGCAGAGTACGATTAGTACGGCGCGATTGTTTGATTATTTCAGTTCGCTTGGCTCATTCGGTTTCTGTGTTTTCGCCTTATGGTCGGCGCTGGTGTTTACCGAAAAAAGACATATCCTGCGCTTGCGGATTCTGTACGTGGCTTTCGCGGTGTTGCCGGTTTTCTTTATCATACTTCTTTGGTCTAATGTTCTGGTTGTCGATTATGTCAGGCAGCCGTACGGTTGGGGCCCGATTTGGGCGAGATCTATCTGGGTGTATCTTTTTTACGCTTACCTTGCGGCTTTTCTCGTACCGACCGTCTTCATGCTTGCCCAGTATGCATATCACGAAGAAAATCCGACCAAGAAGAAACAAGCAAGGATTATTTATATTACCGCCGCGACATCCTTTGCACTGGGCTCGGTTACCGATATTTTATTACCTGCCCTGCATATACATATCGTCCCCGGTATCGCGAATATCCTTGCCTTTGTGTGGGCCGGCGGATTGTTCCACGTCATACTGAGATACAAGTTCCTTATGCTCACGCCGACCGAAGTCGCCGATGATATCCTGTCGACCATGAATGAAGCGCTGGTATTACTTAATCCGACCGGCGATGTCGTAACCACAAATCAGGCGGCGCTGAACCTCTTGGGCTATTCAGAAAATGACCTTAAGGGCAAAAACCTCCAAACGATTTTCGCCGATGAAAAGGTTGCACGTAGAGTAATGAATGAGGTGGTCCTGAAAAGAAAATCAAAGAATTATGATTGCGCGCTCAAGGCCAAGGATGGAAGTAATATTGGAGTAATGCTTTCTTGCTCCTTGATCCATCACGATGACAAGCTGTCCGGCGTGGTTTGCGTGGCGCGTGATGTGCGCGAGCAGCTGAAGGCGCGAGAGGAGATCGAGAAGTCTGAGGTGCGCTATCGAGACCTCGTCGAAAAAGCAGGTATCGCAATCCTGATTGATAACCGAGAAGGGTTTTTCAAGTATTTCAATAAAAGATTTGCTGACTTGTTTGGATATACCATGAAAGAAATGGAGAAACAGGCAATTCAGACGCTCGTTCATCGGGAAGATGTTGGCTGGATCATGAATTATCACAACGGCCGCTTCAAGGGTGAAAAGGCTCCGCACCGGTACGAATTCAGGGGTATCAGAAAAGACGGTGCGGTGCTGCATCTGGAAATCGATGTCACGGTCTTGCGCGAGCGGGGCAGAGCGGTCGGCACCCGTTCCTATATCTGGGACATTTCCGAGCGCAGGAAGATCGAGGAAAAGCTGCGCAAGGTTCAAGGTGAACTCGAGACGCGCGTGCAGGAGCGTACCGAGGACCTGGTGCGTGCCAATGAAGCGCTGCAAACGGCCCTTGCGGAAAAAGAAGTTCTGCTGCGTGAAATCCATCACCGGGTCAAGAACAATCTGCAGGTCATTACGAGCATACTCAATCTCCAGAGCAGGCACGCTGAGGATAGCCATACCCGGGACGTGCTTGAAGAAAGCCGAAGCCGGATTCAATCAATGACCATGGTTTATGAGCAGCTTTACCAGGCCGAAGACCTGAGCCGGATTGACTTTCGCAGGTATGTACGCAATCTTGCCGGAGCACTCCATGTATCACACCATGCAAACCATGAAGCGATCAAGCTCAATACTGATGTTGATGATTTCCAGCTCGATATCGGGACCGCGATTCCGTGTGGTTTGATTATAAGCGAACTAGTGTTGAATTCTTTGAAACATGCTTTTCCGGAAAATACCGAGGGTCAGATCGACGTAGCATTTCGTGCCGGCAAAAAGATGCAGTGTACTTTGATGGTCAGCGATAACGGTGTTGGCTTGCCCGAAGATCTGAATGTGGATTCGGCCAATACCCTGGGTCTTCAGTTGGTGCGTGCGCTGGTCGATCAGCTTGAAGGTAGGGTTCAGATGGTGCGAAATAATGGGACGAAGTTTATTATCAAATTTAAACGAGGTGACAGGAGGAGACATGCCAAAGGCAAAGATACTGGTCGTCGAAGATGAAAAAATCGTGGCGCTCGACATCAATGATGTGTTGAACAAACTAGGCTATGACGTGCCGGCGCTTGTCGCATCAGGCGATGAAGCGGTTGAAGCGGTCAAGAAAACAAAACCTGATCTGGTACTGATGGATATCGTGCTGAAAGGGGATACTGACGGCATCGAAGCGGCTGAGGTGATCCGTCACCGATACGGGACGCCGCTCGTTTTTCTCACCGCCTATGCAGATGATGAAATATTAAGAAGGGTGAAACACATCGAGCCTTTTGGCTACATCCTGAAGCCGTTTCAGGAAAAAGAACTCTACAGTGCGATTGAAATAGCGCTTTTCAAGCATGGTCTGGAAAAGAGGCGGCGCCGGGAACGTGATAAAGTAAAGCGTAGTTCGCGGCGGATGCTGAAGACTTACGAGGCGGCAGTGAATTCATTGTCCAAAGCAGTGGAGATGAGAGATCCGACATCAGCCGGCCATCAGAAAAGGGTTGCCGATCTGTCATGTGCGATTGCCCGCGCGATGGGTTTGAAAGACAAGACGATCGACGGCATTAGGCTGGCCGGATTAGTGCACGACGTGGGTAAGATACGGATTCCGGTCGAGATATTGCGCAAGCCAGGCCACTTGAACGATGATGAACTGAGCATGGTCAAAGACCATCCCAAGGTCGGGTACGAAATATTAAAGGACGTAGATTTTCCCTGGCCTATTGCGGATATGGTGCATCAACATCACGAGCGCCTGGACGGATCAGGGTATCCCGAAGGGATAAAGGACGAGGATATGCTCATCGGATCGAGGATTCTGGCCGTGGCTGAGGTTGTCGCGACTATGTTAATGCATCATACATATCAGCCGTCGCTTGATGAGAACGCAGCATTGAGTGATCTGATAAGGAACCGGGGAGTCCTTTATGATGCCCAGGTGGTCGATTTCTGCGTTGTGCTCTTTAAAGAGAAGAAATTCAAGTTTGAATGAAGCCTGGCGGGTCCGTTTAAGAAATTTCTGAAAAACGAACAAGCGAACGCCGGTCCTTACACAAATACATCATGAAAAAGAATAGCATGCAAGGCGAAATATCAACCCAGGGTTCGTTTTGGACTCAGCCCGGGGAAGATGTGCTGCAGGCATTCGCTGTGAACCAGCAACAGGGTCTTTTATCAGACGAAGTGCAGCCACGGCAAAAAGAATATGGGTTGAATCAGCTGAAAGCGGTTGCTGAAAAAAGCCCTTGGTCGATCCTGGTAAACCAATTCAAGAATTTTATTGTCCTGCTTCTTGCCGTTGCGGCAGCACTCTCGTTCTTATTTGGTGATTTCCTTGAGGGGATCGCGATCATCGTCGTGATCGGCATCAACGCCGCAATTGGCTTCTTCACTGAGCTGAAGGCGGTGCGCTCTATGGAGGCGCTGGAGCGCCTGGGCGCGGTAAGTTGCAAGGTGAGACGTGATGGTCGGGTCGCAGAAATCCCGGCCGAGCAACTGGTGCCGGGTGACATTGTGATTCTTGAAGGGGGCGATATTGTCAGTGCTGATCTTAGGATAATCGAAGCATCCCGGCTTCAAGCTGACGAGTCGATGCTTACCGGGGAGTCGGTTCCCGTCGGCAAGAGGGTCAAACAAATAGAACAGGATGCGGTATTAGCCGAACGAATAAACATGTTGTACAAAGGCACGTCAATTACACGTGGTTCGGGTACCGGTGTTGTGGTGGGCACGGGAATGCAGACCGAACTGGGGAAGATTTCGAAGCTCGTGGAGGAAGCCGAAGAGGAAATCACTCCGCTTGAAAAACGTCTGGATGGACTGGCGCGTAAGCTTATTTGGGTGACATTGATCATTGCCGCGCTGATTACCGCAGCCGGTATTGCGACGGGCAAAGAGATTTTTCTGATGATCGAGACGGGAATCGCGCTTGCCGTCGCCGCCATTCCAGAGGGATTACCCATCGTGGCAACGCTTGCTCTGGCACGTGGGATGTGGCGAATGGCCCGGCGTAATGCAGTGGTCAGGCGGCTCTCCGCCGTGGAAACCCTGGGTGCGACGAATGTTATATTCACCGACAAAACCGGTACCCTCACTGAGAATCGGATGGCCGCCTCAAGTATACTGCTCGATTCAGGCGAGATTAAAATACTCAGCAAAAACGATATAGAGATGTTCTACCATGATGACAAGCAGATATCACCTTTGGAGAGCGATAACTTAAAAGAGGCATTAAGGATCGGCGTGCTCTGCAACAATGCTGTAATATCTGATGAGAAGGCCGCTGAACACGGGGCGATCGGCGATCCCCTGGAGATTGCGCTTCTGAACATAGCATTACAGGCAAATATGAAGCGGTCTGTGATCCATGCCGAAATGCCGGAAGTGCGTGAAGAAGCATTTGACCCCGAACTGAAGATGATGGCTACTTTCCACAAGGCAAATGGAAATTTCTACGTGGCGGTTAAAGGCGCCCCTGAAACTGTGATCGGTTTGTGTGCTTCTGTAATGGGTGTAAAGGACGACAGGACGATCTCTGAAAAAGAACGCACACATTGGTTGGAGAAAAATGAAGAAATGGCCGAACAGGGCTTACGGGTCTTGGCTCTGGCCAGGAAGAGTGTAGCATCGATCGATGCTGACCCCTATGAAAATCTGGTTCTGGTTGGGCTCGTTGGGCTGCATGATCCACCGCGCATCGAAGTGCAGAGGGCAATAGAATTATGTAAGAGAGCCGGAGTCAGGGTGATCATGGTCACTGGCGATCAACCGGTAACCGCGCTCAATATCGGCACGCGGGTGGGTTTGTATGAAGCTGACGCCGAGGTCATAATGGGCAAAGATTTGAAACTGCCGGACACGTTGTCAGAAAAAGAAAGACAGCACATGCTGCGCGTGCCGGCTTTCGCCCGGGTAGACCCGGAGCAGAAACTGAACCTTATTGATTTGCACCAGGATGCCGGTTCAATTGTTGCTATGACCGGCGACGGAGTTAATGATGCTCCGGCGCTCAAGGAGGCGGACATCGGGGTTGCCATGGGTCAGCGCGGCACACAGGTGGCGCGGGAAGCCGCGGACATGGTCCTTAAGGACGACGCGTTCGCCACCATTGTTATGGCCATTGAACAAGGGCGGGCGATTTTCAATAACATAAGAAAATTCGTTGTTTATCTGATATCATGTAATGTCAGTGAAGTCATGAGTGTAGCATTGGCAGCAATGTTGAATATCCCGCTGCCGATCCTGCCTCTGCAAATACTTTTTCTCAACCTGATCACCGATGTGTTTCCGGCACTGGCCTTGGGTATGGGTGAAGGTGACGCCGCTATCATGGACCGGCCGCCGCGCAATCCAAAAGAATCGATCCTGGAGCGGCGACATTGGATAATGATCAGCGTTTATGGTTTCTTGATCATGGTTTCGGTCTTAGGCGCTCTCATGATAGCGCTGCACGGCTTGCATTTCGTGCAGGAAAAGGCAATGACCGTTTCTTTTCTTACCCTTGCCCTTGCGCAGCTGTGGCATGTGTTCAACATGCGTGAGCGTGGCTCAAAGTTGTTGCGCAACGAGATAACCCGCAACCGCTATATCTGGGGCGCTCTATTATTATGTATTGGTTTGATACTGATCGCTGTTTATGTTCCGGGCCTGGCCACTGTTTTGAAGGTCACGGATCCCGGACTAAGCGGCTGGTCGCTCATTATCGCAGCCAGTCTATTCCCGCTGTTCGTGGGTCAGAGCATTAAGGCTTTGCGGCTGAAGTAGAGAAAATATCTGTTTGCAAACCGACGTAATTTGGTGCAAAACTGCAACAAAAGTGTAAAAGTGCATGCCTGTCCCTATACTTGTTATTCGCCGACGCCGAGGGTTATTACTTCGGGTATGCCTTTTATGGCTTGAGTATTTCCATAATATCCCGACCAACCGCTCGGCCCAGTGAATAAATCGTAAGCAATAGTATCAACCGTATTATTCTCGTACCTAATAGTCGCGGTACTGGACATATCGGTTGTGTCAGTCAGGTGTGTCAAAGCCGTATCATCTATCCATAGGTGAACCGGAATATCGGGGACCGGATCGTGAGTTGCCAGGTCGATGGCAGTGATGTGGAACTGAAATGCAGTATCCGGCACTTCAGTAGGTACATGAAGCGTATCGTAGTAAACGAAATTCTTTCCGATTAATACAACGGTGTATATCCCCCCGGGAAGGATGCCAAGAGAGACCTTGTCTATTCGTGTAAAAAATTCAAATGTATAAACTCCTCTTAGTCTCTGTAGACCAAAGGGCTGGATTGTAATGCTGTTATTAAAGTAATCAACCTTGACCTCTGATATTTGCTGCAGATATCCGCCCCCCTGCCAGCTGAATTTGGCGATCACTTCGTGTTCTGTGTCAGTTGCACCCGGTAGAATAAGGCTGTAAAGGTCAAGCGCAACGTCTTTATATTCGGCTCTACCACAGCCGGTCAGACTAACAATCGACACCAGGGAGGTAAACAGAATGCAGGCAAATACAATGATGCGTAACATAATACCTCCAAGAATAATGTTAGGCGTTTTATGCCTGCTTGTCAATATCCTCCTTGACGCATACTCCAATATCGGCTACACTCTGTCGTCAAAAGCTAAGGAGGCAGGTTATGAAGATAGCTGTTATCATTGTAAGCGTTATTGCCCTGGTGCTGGTTGGTATTTCACTCTATCTGCTGGACGCCAACAAGAAACTGGCGCTGAAGGCGGATGATGTCGAAGAGCAGAGAGCGGCGATCGCTGCTGAGCTCGAAGCCCGCATTGCGGCGGTTTCTCAGGAAAAGGAAGATGAAATTGCCCGGCTCAAAGGCACATATGATGAGCTCGTGTTGAGCATGCAGCAAGAGATTGAAGATGGTCAGGTGACGATTACGCAACTTGCCGACCGCTTGTCGGTTAGCATGATCGACAAAATTCTGTTTCCTTCGGGCGAAGCTAATATTACGCCGGAAGGTTTGAAGGTGCTGGAGCGGGTTGGTAAGATATTGAAGAATACACAGGGTAAGATGATCCGGGTTGAGGGTCATACGGACAATGTTCCGATACACCCGAACCTGCAGGAGCAATTCCCGACCAACTGGGAATTATCGACGACCCGCGCTACAAATGTCGTGCGCTTCCTGCAAGATAAAGTCGGCATTAAGGGTGTTCGTTTGCATGCCGTAGGTATGTCTGAATACCATCCGGTTGCGAGTAACGCGACGTCGGCCGGCCGCAGTCAGAACCGGAGAATAGAGATCAATCTTTTGCCGGAATTCGCTGGCGGTGCGCCTTTGACTGATAAGTAATATACAAATTAGACCGAGCAAAAGAGACGCGGCAGTCGTAATTCCAGTTTTAGACGTTGATTTCATAATAGCAAATGCCTAGACGAGAACCCATTGCCCTAAAGGGTTACGAGAAACTGGCTGAGCGTTATGCGGCGATGATCGACACGAAGCCGCATAATGCTTATTACGAACGGCCGGCCATGCTCTCGCTACTGCCCAAAGTGCGCGGCAATCGCGTGCTGGATGCGGGCTGCGGCCCGGGCGCTTATGCACAGATTCTCGTAAGACGCGGCGCAGAAGTGGTAGGTGTAGATATTAGCCCCAAGATGTTACGCCTGGCGCGTGAACGAGTGGGTGATAAGGTCGAATTTCATCAAGCTGATTTAACCAAGCCGATGAAATTCTTGAAAGGTAGTTCATTCGACGTTGTGATATCACCGCTCGTGATCCCCTACATTCGTGATCTTAACCGTTTATTCAAGGATTTCTATCGGGTGCTCAGAAGTCCGGGGGTTCTGGTTTTTTCCGACGGCCATCCGTTTGGTGACTATTTGTTTTTCAAGCGGAAAAGAAAATCAAAGAACTATTTTAAGACCGAGCTGGTTGGTTTGACCTGGCGTGGTTTTGGCATTCGAGTTTATATACCGGGTTATCGTAGACCACTCAATGCCCTGTTGAATCCCTTGGTTGCAGCCGGTTTCAAGCTCGATCGTATTGTCGAACCCCTTCCCACCGAAGAATTCAAGAAGGCCGATCCCAAGAACTATCGCAAGCTCATGCGCATGCCCGGTTTCATCTGCATACGGGCAAGGAAGGAATAGCCCCGGCTTTTTTGCGTAAAATAAGTGTGTGATGTGGTAACGAAAGTTTAAAAGTTGGAGTCTACTCCGCAGTTTTTTGCGGAGCCTGTCCCCAAAGCCCAAAGCTTAACGCTTCTTGGTTGAGGAGTCGAGCTCTTTTATGTATTTGACCAGCAGGTCGAACTTCCTTTTCAAATCGAGATATTGTTTTTCGTAGTTACTTTCTCCTTGGTCATTCTTTGTCACTGGCGCTTCATGCGATTCTGCGGTCGACATCATTTTCCTTATTATCGGAAGTACTTTTTCCATCTCCTTTGCGATTTTACCGTACTTGGTATCCTCAAGAACATCTAAGAACCCTTCTTTCACAAGCCAATCACGCGCGTCAATGGCCATTTCGGATTCATCACCCCGTAACCATAGTTCATTCGCTTTATCGATTTCTGCAATGACCTCAGGGTACATTTTCTTAACGGCGGTAATATAGCGTTCGGGGAAGCTGGTATCGTCACCGTCATACTCGACGAGTTTGTA
>JBAUFP010000333.1:0-2653 GCA_049679205.1 bacterium
ACTTTCTTCGTCTTCTTTGGTTTCATTACTTTCTTTTTCTTCAACACCTTCTTTGCTTTCTTCATTTTCTTAGTCTTTTTAGCCTTCTTCATCTTTTTGGTTTTTTTGGTCTTCTTGACCTTTTTCATGCCTTCCTCCTCGTTCTTGTACGTTGCTGTACAATCTGGCAGGGGAGTATAGCCCAAACGTTTTCTTAGTCAAGAGATTATTCAAGACACGCAAAAGTTAACAAAGTATAGCAGGTTGGTTTTGTTAACTTTTAACGTATTCCATTTTCTCTTTCACATGCGCTTGTCCGCCGCAGGCGGCCGACAGCCAGATGTTCGTGGTCCGAGCCCATTGCACCAAAACATGTCCCTCGCCCTTTGCGGGAGAGGGCTCGCCTTGTGGAATACATTATTTCTATTCCACGGGGCAAGGGTGAGGGGTCATTGCGATTTCTGCGAACAAAGTGATGCTGCGAGCTCTTTGGCCGATACTGCGGTGTTCGTCATCGATGTCGCAAGGCAGTAATCGCGCGTGTCCGCCTCAGGTGGGATCGGGGAATCCAAACAATCTGCTGTTTCTGTCATTTGGATTTGGAATTTGGATATCTTTCGAGATTTGGGGTTTGAAATTTGGGATTTAGGGCAATTCTCATGAGAATGCCTTAAAATAGTCCTTGACAATCGCAACATCATGAGTAAAATTGACTTATGCAGCCATCAAAAAGTATGAACCTTTTGTCTAGGCGACTAGTCGAAAAGTTAAACAATTGGATTGAGCGTGATGAGATTATCGTCATCTACGGTGCACGACAGGTAGGGAAAACTTCGCTCCTTAGGTATTTGCAGAAGAATCTCGATGCTCAAGGCAAGAAAACGATATTCGTAGATCTCGAAGATATTGAATTACGCAGCGCGCTCAAAACCGCGCGTAATTTGATTGCCTATCTTGAGGCAGTGGGTTGGACAAAAGGCGAGCGGTTCTATGTTTTTCTTGACGAGATACACTATATGGAAAATGCACCAAGTGTGTTGAAGTACGTGCATGATCACTGCCCTGAGTTGAAATTCATCATAACCGGCTCATCAAGCCTGAAGCTAAAATTCAAGATGGGTGAACCGCTGACTGGCAGAAAAGTCGTATTCGTGCTATACCCATTGTCATTCGATGAGTTCCTTAACTTCACCGGGAAAACCGAATTAAGAGAGATACTCTCACGGTTTGGCCCCAAACCAATTCCTGAACCTTTGCTTGCGCAAATTGCTGCCGTCTATGAAGAGTACGTGATGTACGGTGGCTATCCAAAGGTCGCGCTTACTCCATCCCGCGACATGAAGATACAGGTTTTGAAAGAGATTCAGACCACCTATGTTGAGCGGGAGATTCGAAGTCTCGTGGCTGAGGAGAGTTATGGTAGATTCAGTTCTCTGGTTGAATACCTTGCAGCACAAAATGGTGGTTTTGTGAATGTGACGGAAATATCGAAAGAGGCAGGTATTGCACGTGAGACAGTCATGCGTTACTTGTCGATTCTTGAAGAAACCTTCATTGTTGCGCGAATAAAACCGTGGACCAGGAGTCGCCAAAAAGAGATAACGCGCATGCCAAAACTTTATTTTCTTGATACCGGATTCTTGAACTACATCACAAAGAACTTTGGTAGTTTATCATTACGACCCAACACCGGGACGCTCGTTGAATCCGCGATATTGACCACACTGCTCAGGGAAATGGAAGAGATTGAGGAGGTCAGATTTTGGCGGACGAAATCTAAGGATGAGGTTGATTTCATCTTGCGAGGGGGAAAGGAAATCATCCCCATTGAGGTAAAGTGGAGCGCGCGCATGAAAATACCCGCCGGACTCAGAATTCTCCTGAAGGGCAGACTGACACAGAAGGCATTCGTAGTTGTGAAGAACCTCTATGGCGAAGAGAAGATAAATTCCAGTATTGTAACGTTTCTACCGCCGTGGGCACTCGCACCTGCCCTATGGAGTTTATTGGAAAGGAATACTAGTTATGAAAAAAATCCGACTAAATGACCCCTGCTCCTGTGGGTCAGGGAAAAAGTACAAGAATTGTTGCCTTAAGAAACAAGAGGCTGAAGAGTTAAGTATCGCGTTGGGATTGATAACCGGGATGGAATCACTTGAGGAATTCAACGAATATGCTGCGCCCCTCTACGCGCTCTTCGGTAAGATTGAAAATGGAAACGAACTGGCCATTAGGATCGCAATGGATTGCAGCCAGGTCGCGCAGACATCAGAAAGCAGGAGGCAAGCAGCCATTGATGATCTTATGCAGAAATACAAAGCCGAGGCAGAACAGGTCGGCATTGATACACTCACGCTTGCTGAAGCTCTTGTGATGATGATTACTCGTCACACAAAATTCTTTGCGAAAGAAGAGAAAAAAAAGAAAAAGTAACAGGAAACAAGAGAGCGATTCTTCCAGCAGCACTTGGTTCACTTTCTTTCCAAGCACCTATAGCTTATGCAAGACGCTTAACGCGATACGCATTACACTCCACGCCCTACGTCCACACCGCCCCTGCCTGCCCCGTAGCTCGCAGAGGTATGGGGTCATTGCGAGCTTTGCGCAGCAAAGCGAAGCAATCTCACTGAATTGATGCTCCTAACGGACTGAATAACGGTTGTCAATGACATAA
>JBAUFP010000334.1:0-1966 GCA_049679205.1 bacterium
GCTTACCGGTGATCATCGTTACTGCCTATGCAACAGTTGACACAGCGGTAATGGCCATGAAAGCAGGAGCAGCTGATTATGTTGTCAAGCCCTTCAATCCTGAAGAGATAAGTCTAATTATCAAAAAACTCGTTGAACACCAACACCTTATAAAAGAAAACGTTCGTCTTCGTCGAGCACTCACCAAGAGGTTTAATTTCCACGACCTTATCGGCAAGAGCGCAAAGATGGTTAAGGTCATCGAAATGATAAAAACGGTCGCCCCCACGAAGTCTACCGTAATGGTCAACGGAGAAAGCGGGACTGGCAAGGAACTCGTGGCACGCGCAATACATGAATTAAGCCCACGCAAAAAGCATCCTTTCATTGCGGCAGCATGTGGGGCAATACCTGAATCGCTTCTCAGTGCCGAATTATTTGGTTATGAAAAAGGGGCGTTCACCGGTGCTGTTGCGCAGCATAAAGGACGTATTGAAATGGCTGACAAGGGCACACTTCTTCTCGATGAGATAGGTGACATTAGCCTGCAGACTCAAGTTGACCTCTTGAGATTTCTGCAAGAACGGGAATTCCGTAGGATAGCAGGCAAGGCGCTGATCAAGGTGGATGTGCGGATACTTGTCGCGACAAATAAAAATATCGATGATATGGTGGCGCGTGGAGATTTTCGTGAAGATTTGTATTACCGGCTCAACGTGATAACTATTACTGTACCGCCGCTCAGAGAAAGAAAAGAAGATATCCCGATACTGGCCGAACATTTTTTGGAAAAATGCACCCTTGAGACAGGCAAAAAGGTCGAGAGTATCTCCGATGAAACCATGAAATACCTTATGGAATTCAGTTGGCCTGGTAACGTCAGGCAGTTTGCCAATACAATCGAACATGCGGTCGTAGTAGCCCAAGGACTGGAAATACAGAAAACCGATTTACCACAACACGTCACCAACCAACCGAGAAGAGCTGAACAACCTACGTCCCTTGAGTCGCTCACGCGGATAGAAAAACAACATATCAGAAATGTATTGAAGTCCTGCAATTGGAACATAAGAAAAAGCGCCCAAATTCTGGGTATAAACAGAGTTACCCTTTACAATAAGATCAAAAAACTCAAGCTAAAAAAGGAATAGGCAGCAATGACTGTATAAAAACGCAACTGGTGTTGATTAATTATACATAAATTCGCCGATAATCCACGAGTTTTTGTTGTTGCAAAAATATACACTATTCACCATAGCCAATTTAGTGTAAAAGACGAAAAGCCCCGATATTTAATGCCATTGTCAGGAGAATACCTGGCACAGATGTTGCATTTAGACTTCTGTACAGGAGATGAATATGAAATGTCCCTTTTTAGAAGAAATCATGGTTGCATATTGCAATGCCTGCAAGATCAAGAAGATGATACCAAAAGGTGATCCTGCCTTACAGAATAGGTGCGATGTGCACTATCACGAGTGTGGAGTGTACCAAGAATTTGCGAGTAATAGTGAAAAGGAGGTAGCTATGCCGCCTAAAGCCCAAGACACCGGGGCTCCCGGAGAGATTAAACCGTGTATCTGGATGAAAGCGGGTGTTATTCAATACAGAATGTGCACACAGAATTATGATTGCAAGAATTGCGAATTTGATAAGTCATTGACTGAACAAGAAAGTTCAGGGGCGTCCATGGTCGTACAGGCAATCGCCAAATTGCGCCAGCTCCCAGCGGCAGAACGTAAGTGCCGGTACATGCTTACCGGTGATTTCTCGTACAAAATCTGCCCCAACAATTACGAGTGCTGGCATTGCACAGTGGACCAGTACATCCAAGACACGATGGATGCAAATCGTGCCCTTCAGAAGAGACGTCAGCGTGCCGCACAGCGTGTGAAGAAAGTCAAAGGATTCACGATCAATGAAGATTTCCACTACTTTCCGAACCATATATGGATCAAGGTCGAGGGCGAGATACTCAAGGTTGGCA
>JBAUFP010000335.1:0-3245 GCA_049679205.1 bacterium
CGGTACTCATGGCGCCCACGGAAATATTGGCGGAACAGCATTATATCGTTCTGAGTGAAATGCTGGCCCAAGTCGGTGTGAAGCCGTATCTCTTAACGGGCAGTATTAAAAGCACCCAGCGTGATGAGTTGATCGCCAAGATAGCTTCGGGCGAGGCGAGACTGATACTCGGCACTCACGCTCTGATTGAAGAAGAAATCGATTTTCACAAACTCGGGCTAGCCGTAGTTGATGAACAACACCGTTTCGGGGTAATGCAGCGTGCGGCACTCGTCAATAAAGGCGTAAACCCTGACTTTCTAGTTCTATCCGCGACGCCGATTCCAAGAACACTTGCCTTGACCCTATATGGTGACCTGGATATCTCAGTGATCGCTGAAAAACCACCGAAACGAGGTGAGATAGTCACCAAGATCGTGAACGAAAAAGAAAAGAAGAATACCTTTTCCTTTATGCGCGGCGTTTTAGCTGAAGGCCGTCAGGCCTTTGTTATCTGCCCGATAATCGAGAAATCCGAAAAGATGGACCTGAAATCAGTAAAAGAAGTCACCGAGGAAATAGTCGCCGCATTTTCGGATTTCTCGGTCGGTGTTATTCATGGCCGTCTCAATACGCAAGATAGAATGCAGATCATGCATGAATACCGACTCGGCCGCATCAATATCCTCGTTGCCACCACCGTTGTAGAAGTCGGCGTGGATATTCCCAATGCGACAATCATGCTTATCGAGCACCCCGAGCGCTTCGGTCTCGCCCAGTTACATCAATTGAGAGGCCGTATCGGCCGAGGAGCTCAACGGTCGTATTGCTTCCTTGTTTTGAGCCGTTATGTACAACCAGAAACCTATGAGCGCATCAGGTTCTTCGAAGAACATAACGATGGATTCGCACTTGCTCAAAGGGACATCAGACTCCGTGGCCCCGGAGAAATCCTAGGCAAAAGGCAACACGGGCTGCCCGACATAAGAATCGGCGATCTTGAATACGACCAAGAACTGCTGTACCGTGCGCGCGACGATGCTTTCGAGCTAATAAAAACCGATCCGGAAATCGATCGGCCAGAGCATGATCCCGTACGAGCCAATCTACGAAATATGGCGCAAAGAGCCGAATTGTTACGTATCGGCTAGAGGAGGAATCAATGAGAAAGAGTTGTCTCATTTTTCTGGCAATTCTTACGACCCTTGTTTGCTCACGCTTCGTGCGGAGCGTGGGCAAGAGCAGCGATGTCGTGGTCATCTCGTCGGCCACGGATGAGAACTTAATTGCTGATAATATTCAGTTGTATAATTATGTTCCACAAAAGGAAGGCATCTTTACCTTCATTTTTGCGAGCAACACCGCCCTCGATAATTTCAAGAAACACCATGCCGTATTGATCTACGGGACTCTACAGGACGATTTCATAAATACCATGTTGAGCAACGAAGCCCGCGAAGCGACTGAAAGAGACACGTTCACCCTATTCAAGCTCAAAAATTTGTGGGCGAACGAGCAGGTAGTGCTTGTTCTGGCGGCGCGTGATACGGATAACCTCACACGGGGTTTTACCAAATATAGTCAGATCATTGGCCGTACTCTGGAAGAGAATTACTACGCGAGGGTGAAAAAGACGTACTACGATGCTGGCATTAGCAGCAAAATGAAGGATCAGTTGAAAAAGTATGGCATGACAATTGACATAAACCAAGCATGGTTGATAGATTCAACGTATCAAAATGATAACTTCATATTCATTCACACACATTTTCCAGATCGTAGTATATTTTTCTACAAAGAAATCAAGAAAGCCACACTAGATGGCTCGTTCGCGGTTGCCAAACGTGATTCACTCACCAAGCGTTTCTATAATGGCGACTACGTCTTCAAGGAACTCACCTCTATCGAACCAATTGAATTTGCATACCTCCGCGGCATTAGACTGAGGGGTGTCTGGCAAAACGATTCACTCATTGCCGGCGGACCCTTTCTCTCATATTTCCTCAGTGATGGAGATACGCTTTATGTAATCGACGGCATCGTTTTCAACCCCGGCGAACGCAAAACTGACTATTTCACCAAGATCGAGGTCATAATGAATTCCCTCAATTTAATTCGTTCTTGACAAATTAAATATTATGTATAAGATAATTTATACTGAGGAATGAGATGAATGAACTCGATTTTTCGGAAATTACTAGGCTGAACGAGAAGTACAGCAAAGAGCCAAAATCAAGAATTTTCGTACAACTTGCTGATCTTTATCGCAAGAATAACATGATTGATGAGGCCCTGGATGTTCTCAACAAAGGATTTGAGTTCCATCCACAGTATCCAGTTGCATACCTCATTCTTGGCAAATGTTACTATGACAAGCGCTCATATGCTCAGTCCCGGGATGCCTTTGAGAAAACGATCGCCTTAGATCCACAAAACATTGTTGCCCTCCGCATGTTAGCTAAGACATGTGAGATATTGAAAGACGAAAGAGGCCAGATAAACACCTACAAGAGCATAATCGCCATCGACCCCTTAGATACGAACGCGAAAGAAAAACTCTCGATGCTTGAAGCCCTGCAGCGCAAAGAACCTATGTACACTGTGGCGATGGCTGAAGAATACGAAAAACAGGGAAACCACGAGGAAGCATTGAAAATATACGAGCATCTTCTTTATACTGATCCCAGTGACCTAATACTGAACCAAAAGGTGGCCGAACTTAAGAAAATACTGAAAGAAGAGAAAAGAAAACTCGAAGAAGAAAAAATCGAGGATATGCAAGTGGAGCCAGTCTTCAAGACCAATGAACTAGCCCAAAAAGAAGAACCGGAAAAGCTCCAGATCGAGAGCTTTGACCAAGAAAGGAAGCCGGCACAAACTGCAACCGGTGACAATGAGATTCAGAGTCTTGAAGATTTTCTCGTTGAAGAACTCGAACAGGCAGCAGAGAACAAAGCCACGCAAAATCACGGAGAAGAAAGTGTGCCGCTCATTGAAGATGACAGAGACGAAGAGATAATATCCAAAACCCAACCCACTGAGGAAACAACTATGCCTGGTCCCTCACCAGAAGTAGCGGAACCGCCATTAGATTTGACCCACGAAACACCACCGGAGACTGCCGCGACGGTTCTGCCCGAGGAAGAAAAAGAACCACCGGTGCCTTTTGAAGAACCGGCTCAACCCGACCCAATGCCTATCCCACCTGATGAACCTGTGCCGTCAATAGAGGCAACCGCCCCTTCTCCGGCAATAGACACCAGTAC
>JBAUFP010000336.1:0-8922 GCA_049679205.1 bacterium
CAGAAAACTTATGTAATATCGGGAGTTTTTTACTTCACCCCTTGACAAATCACGATTTTTCAATATAATTAGGTAGACTAAACAAAATACATAGAAAGGAGGTGCCAACTTAATGACGAAAGTCACAGTCTACGAAGGTGAATCGTTTGATAACGCCTTGCGTCGTTTCCGAAAGTCAGTTGAACGAGCCGGTATTCTAAGAGACGTCAAACGCCATGAAATCTATGAAAAACCAAGCGAAAGACGTAAGAGACGTCTGATTGCGGCGCGCAAGAAAGAATGGAAGCGACAAAGGGAGGAGTTATAACCAGAAGCCATGCCGAGGATGTTCTAGAACTCCCTAAGGTCCTCAAGATACTCTCCAATTACTGCCATAGCGAACCTGCAAAAAAAAGGGCCGTGAATTTGAGCCCATTGAACAGCAGAAATGCTGTCGAAGCAGAATTTGAAAAGGTGGCTCAGATCAGGAGGTCAGGAGAGACGGCAAGTTTCTTTGTGCCATTCCAGCCGGGTGCTTTCGGGGCACGGCTTAAGGGTCTTTCTTTTCTTCCAATTGAGGACCTTGCCCTGCTGAGAAAATTCCTGAAGTTTGTCGGCTCGCTGAGGCAGGATTTTCATAAGAGCCGGCTGAGTGATCTCTTTGCAAAACTACACAGCCATGGAGAACTAGTACGGGAAATAGACAGATGCCTTGACGAGAGCGGGTTTATCAAGGACAACGCTAGTTCCAGACTCTTGCAGATTCGAGTTAAGAAGAAACAGGCAAGAAACCGCATTCGCGAAACACTGCGCAGCATGCTTGCCGAGTTAACAAATATTTTTACCGACCTGAATATTGTTGAGCGTGGCGGTCATTTTGTATTACCGGTCAAGACGAATTTCAAGAAACAAATGAAAGGGATCGTGCATGCATACTCGAATTCAGGTGAGACGATATTCATTGAACCTATGGCTATCACCGATGATGCGGCATATCTATCTGAATTGGATGAGAATGAACGTATTGAGATCGAGTCCATCTTGGGCTGCCTGACCGACATCGTTCGTCAAAGCATAGACAGCATTGAGGATGACATAGCAAGGGTAGTCGCCCTCGATCTTCTGTTTGCTAAAGCCCGATATGCCAATGCAGAGCATGCAAACCGTCCTATCTTTGAGGAGCGACTTAATATAATCAACGGTTTTCATCCCATCCTCAAGCAGGTAAATGATGAAGTAGTGCCGCTTAACCTGAAGCTGAATTCTGGCAAGCGCGTACTGCTCATATCCGGGCCAAATGCCGGAGGCAAGACGGTTGTGCTCAAGACCGTGGGCCTGATTGCCATTATGGCAAAGTGTGGACTGTTTATTCCGGCCGATGAGGGGAGTTCGATTCCCTTTTTCAACGAGTTCTATGCCGATATCGGAGATGAACAGAGTATTGAATCACAGCTCTCCACATTCGCAGCACATCTAAAGCAGATCAAAAATGCACTCGAGGCAGAGAGTAATTCGCTGGTACTCCTGGATGAATTGATGAGTCAGACTTCTGTAGAAGAAGGGTCGGCCTTAGCTTCGGCAATTCTTGATGAACTTCGGGATAAAGGTATGGTTTTGGCAACGACGCATAATGAAAACCTTAAGATCTTCGCAAGCAACCAACCCGATATGATAAATGCGGGTATGGAATATACGGATCGCCCTACTTACCGGCTCATTCTCGGTGTTCCCCAACCCAGCAATGCAATCAAATTGGCCGGGCAACTGGGGCTGAGGGATAAGGTTCTCAGACGAGCCGTTTCTTATCTCGATGCCGAGAAGATGTCGGTTAATCAGCTCTTCGAAGATTTGTCCAAGGAGCTGAAATCCGTTGATGAGGAACGCAGAAAACTATCCCAGCTGGTCACTGATTACGAAGATAAGCTGGCAGCATTTAATGTCAGGAAAAAGCAGGAGTCTGATGAACTGAGAACCAAGTACCGAAACGAATTGACTAAAGCAAAGAGGGATGTGGAGAAACTAATTAAGGCGCTCAGAAAAGAGGGTCCGAAACCAGATACCGTGCACGAGACTCGTAGTTACTTTGCTGGTAAACTCGATTACCGCACCAAGGCTGAGCCTTATCATCCGAGCCTTGGGGAATTAGTGCGGGTAAGGGAGTTAAGGAGGATCGGTCAAGTGGTTGCCGAAAAGCAGGGTAAGTACAAGATAAGTCTGGAGAACATTTTCTACTGGGTAGAACCGACCGATATTGAGTCGATTCGGGAAGGCAAAGAGGGTGAGCATTGATTGATCGGGCAAAGATCGACGAGATAAACCGTCAAACCGATATCGTCTCACTAATTGGTCAATACGTAACCCTGAAAAAATTGGGCCGGAATTACCGCGGACTGTGTCCGTTTCACTCCGAGAAGAATCCTTCGTTTTATGTGAATTCGGAAAAAGGTATCTATTATTGCTTCGGCTGCCAAAAGGGCGGCAACGCGGTTAACTTTCTCATGGAGTACGAGAAGCTGGATTTCCCGGAGGCAATCAAACGCTTAGCCAAGAACCTGGGCATTGAAATCGACACCGCAAAAGGACTACGGTATAAGGAATTGTACGACGCTAATGATCATGCCAGTCAGTTCTACGCTCAATGTCTAAGCAGGGATATTGGGAGGCGCGGTCAGGAATATCTCCAGCGACGTAATCTGAATTTGGAGGAACTCAAGGAGTTCAGGCTCGGCTATGCCCCGGCTTCAGGTGGTCTGGTAACATTCATGCGGCAAAAGGGGTATTCAAGCGACCGTTTACATAAAGCCGGGCTCATATCGACAAACCGTGAGCTATTCCGTGATCGTCTTGTCTTTCCGATATTCAATCTCTCCGGAAGGGTCATCGGCTTTGGCGGTCGCGGTATCGATGATTATATTCAACCCAAGTATTTGAATTCACCAGAGACCCCCATCTTCAAGAAAGGCGAGGGTCTCTACGGCTTGTACCAGTCAAAGGAGCGCGTGCGTACGGCGGGCGAGGTGTTGCTCGTTGAGGGGTATTTTGACCTGCTCAGTGTGTATCAACACGGTTTCAACAACATATGTGCGCCTTTGGGCACTGCGCTGACCGAGACCCAGGCCATGCTGCTCTCCCGCTTCGCCAAGAAAGTAACCATTCTCTTTGATGGCGACCTTTCAGGCATGAAAGCAGCGCTGCGCGCGATTGGCCTTTTGATGAATGCGCAGGTAGATGTTCACGTTGTGGTGCTTCCAGATGGATCTGATCCCGACAGCATAGTCAATCAGCAGGGTCCAGATAGTCTGAAGGAACATATCTCCGGAGCAATGGATTTCTTTCATTTTTACAGAAAGGTGATGAGGACCGATACGCTGGAACAGGAGATTACCTTAATAAAGGATTTGATACAGATTATCTCCAAAATACAGGATCCGGTAAGGTATGACCGCTACCTCAAGTATATTGCGCATGTTTTTGACCTGAGTGTAGAGACTATACGGCAGGAAATGGAGCAAAAGACAAAGGTATCGCAAAAACCCCTGCGTGATCTTAAGATATCACAAGAGGAAAAAATGATGGCAATGATTTTAAATGGTTACGAACATTTTTCATTAGTAAAGGAACATTTGGAACCCGAGGATTTTACTGAAGAAGGCGTTAAGAGATTATTCAGTAAATTGCTGAAAGGGGACAATTTTGATATCGCAAACATATCAGATATGGTTGACGAGAACTTGAGAGAAAAATTGCTGTCAGTTGTTATGCGGGAAGAACCAGTGTCCCGGGATAGTATGGTGGAGGCAATCAAAACATACAAAGGTAGGATTGAAAAAGGAAGACTCATGAGAAAGATCAGTGATGCAATTGAGCGCGGCGATGAGACTGCTCGCCAGAAATATTATAGGGAATTGGATGCCTTGAAAAGGCAGTTGTTGAATATTAAGGCTGAGAACAGTGCAAACGTCGACCAATAGGATGTTAGTAAACCGAATTCTATGATAATTGTCAAAAATATAGTTTGAAAAAAGGAGATTATGAAAGATAAAAAAGAGTTCCTTAAAACTAAAGATTCCAAGAAGATCATTGAGAAAGCAAAATCAGAGGGAAGCATTTCGCTTGGTGAGGTAGATAAGCTGATTCCCGATGATGCTACTGCCAACGATATCGATAATATCCTCGATACGCTTTCCAATTACGGCATCACCATTGTGCAGGAAGGCAAAGAGCGTGTGGGCCGGCGCCGGCCAAAGACCACGCTGAGGGCTGAAGAGCCAATAAGAGCCTATTTCAAGGAACTCGCGAAGTATGATCTGTTAACCAAGGAGGAGGAATACGAGCTTGCGGTCAAGATTGAGACTGGTTATCGTATGATCGAAAGACAGTTCTTGCCCTACCCATGTTCGATCTACAAGCTTATAGAAATCTGCAAGCAGGTTGAGTTTTGTCATCGCAGTCTTGATCAGATATCGCGCGTTGAGATAGAGGCGATGATGGACAAGCGCGCTTTTTGGGCAGAGCGGCAGCGTTTCGTGCGACGAGTCAAATCCATAGAAAGAGACTACGTGTCTTTGCTCAAGCTTTATAAGAAGACTCGGCGCGACCGGTCCAAGACTCTGCAATGGCGCCTTTTCGAAAAGGAAGAGAGAATACTGCGTAAGCTCAACGTGCTTTCCCTCCAGCATGTCGTGGTTAACTCAGCAATACAGGAGTTCAAGGAGAGTATAGTGCGCCTGGAAAAAGTCATGCGCACGCTTCCCAGGTTACGCAATCCGGATGAGATCAAACAATATAGGAAGGAAAAGAAATTACTGACCGCAGCACTCGGTGGTGACCATGATCATGTTTATGAAACGTCGCGCATTGTCCATGCCTGGGAGGATTTGATCAACCGTGCCCGCCAGCGCATGATCGAAGGCAATATGCGGTTGGTGATATCAATTGCCAAGAAGTATGTCAATCGAGGTTTGGAGTTCGCAGATCTAGTTGGTGAAGGCAATAATGGTTTGATCAAGGCGGTCGAGAAGTTCGATTACCGAAAGGGCTACAAGTTCTCGACCTATGCCACGTGGTGGATTCGGCAGGCAATCACCCGGGCAATCGGCGATCAGGCGCGAACCGTCAGGGTGCCCGCTCATATACTCGATACAATGAACAAGGTGGCGAGGGCACAACGCGATATGATACAGGATCTGGGCCGTGAGCCAACCGTTGAAGAGATCGCGGACCGTCTCGACATCCCGACCGATAAGGTGAGAATGGCTCATAACATCGCGTTGATCCCGATTTCACTTGACAAACCGATCGATGATGAGGAGTCGAGTTTTGTTGGTGACTTCATCAGCGATCCGATGGGTGATTCACCTTCACGCCGGGCAGCAATATCGATTCTTAAAGACCGGTTTAATGATATACTGCGCGACTTGCCCAAACGTGAAGAAAAGATAATCCGTCTGCGTTTCGGTCTGAATGACGGTATGCCGAGAACGCTTGAGGAAGTGGGGCGTATGTTCAATATCACGCGCGAGAGGGTTCGTCAGATTGAAGCCAAAGCATTGAAGAAATTGCGTCATCCCACTCGCTTGCGCAAGCTTCAGATGTACAAAGACCTGATTGGCTGACCTTTTCTTTAAACGTCGATATTAAGCCGATCACAGCCAAGGTCTTCAGTGAATCTGCTTGACACATAGGGCGTTTTGAATATAATAGGGTATGAAAAGATCGATAAGCGTTCTGAAGAATATAAGGCAATCCAATAAGCGGCGGATTGTCAACCGTAATAAGAAGAAGAAGTTGAAGGATGCTCTGAAGAAAGTAAAGAAAGCTAAGACTAAGAAATCCGCCCTGAAGGTCTATCCTGAGGTCCAAGCTTTGATTGACAAAACGGTCCAGGATGGCATCATTAAGAAAAACACAGCAGCGCGCCATAAAACGCAATTAATGAAATACATAAACACCTTGAAATAAAATCACCCCAGCAGATACATACATCAAGTACGTCAAGTCAAAGCGATGATTCCTGGTATGCCGGCTTGAGTTGACATTTGTGTCCCTTCATTTATAATGACTTACTCGGGCGAATGGGAATATTTGCCGGACTTAATTGTATTCAATGTTAGAAGGAGGTTAGGATGAAGAAAGTTCTGCTAATAATACTATTGATTGCATCAATCACTGTTGTTTCCGGAATAAATCTGTACAGTGGAAAACAGAGACTGGAAATCAATATTCCGCTTGAGGACATGAAAGGCAAGCTGGGTAAGATAGATGTCAAAGTCCTAGATACCGATGATGAGATGATCGGCTGGGCTTACAAATACATATATGTAACCCGTGATCATTATTCAGTGTCTTTCAAAATTGATTTAAAGAAGGAACCCCGAGACCGCGATCTACTTCGGGTAAAGGTTGAGTTCAAGAACAAAGAGAAAATATATTCGTTATATCAACTAGAGGATCGGATGGTCGTTAGCGTACTCGGTCAGGACGAATTCATTAAAGGCACTGCGATAAATTACCGGATCATTGTGCGTAACCAGCGCAACAACGCACCGATCGAAAATGCCCGCATAAAGATATCACTGAAGGCAACAGATACCGACAAAACGGTATTCGAATGCACCACAGATCGATCCGGTACGTGTGAGACAGATTTTACACTTCCTGAGAATATTAATGAAGCCGAGCTTCACTTCGCAGTTTCTTCTGACCTGGGTAAGGACGCGTATGATACGAGGATCAAGCTTTCGAGTGGCAATATTACATACGTGGTCACCGACAAACCGGTCTACCAACCAGGACAGACCATTCACATAAGATCATTGTCATTGCGCCGACCCCATTTGCAGGCCGTTAAGGATCAATCCGTGCTCTATGAGGTCGAGGACAGCAAAGGCAATAAGGTATTCAAAAAGCAGGTTGAGCTCGATGATTTCGGGGTGTGTTACATACAGTTTGTGCTCGCCGATGAGGTTAACCATGGCGATTACACGATCCGCGCGATTCTCCAGGGAGAAGAGGTTGAGAAGACGGTGAACGTGAAGCGATATGTGCTGCCCAAATTCAGTATTACACTGGCGACCGACAAGGAATTCTATTTGCCGGGTGGAAAAATGGAAGGCGATGTCGATGTGCAGTATTTCTTCGGCAAGCCGGTGGTCGAGGGCAAGGTTAAGATAACAGCCTACAAATATGATATTGGTTTTCAAGAAGAAGCAGTGATCGAAGGGCGCACCGACAAAGAAGGTCGATATCATTTCAACTACAATTTGCCGGATCACTTCGTTGGCCAGCCGCTGGAAAAGGGTGATGCCTTTGTGCGGCTCGACGTCGAGGTCATCGATCCCGCGAATCACAGCGAGAAAATATCCTCCAAGAAAAAGGTCGTGCAAGATTTGATCAGTCTCACCGTCGTCCCCGAAGGCGGAGTCTTGAAACCAAATCTCCAGAACCGGATCTATGTGCTGGCGACATATCCTGACGGTACGCCCTGTATTGCCCAAGTAGAGATGGCTATCGATGGCCGTCGATTCAGGGCAAGAACCGATACTTATGGTCTTGCCGAGTTCGAATACACGCCACGCACAGCAGAAACCGATATAGAGGTTAAAGCAACCGATGATAAGGGAGAAACCGCGCAGATAGAGCGAACATTCGAAACCGCCGCCACGGGCGAACAGATTGCGATAAGGATGGCACGCGGCATATATGCGGTTGGCGAGTCAATGGAACTCACCTTCTTGACCACGAAGCGTTCGGGCCGCGTATATCTCGATGTCGTCAAAGATAACCAGACGATATTGACGAAATCAGTAGTGATCAATAATGGAAGGGGGAGATTCAGCCTGAACCTGACCCCGGATATCAGCGGTTCTCTGTGGTTTCATGCCTACGTTGTTACCCAGGGCAGCAATATCGTGCGCGACACCCGTTTTTGCTTTGTGCATGCCGCGGATGAGTTAACCATTGATGTACGTCCAGACAAGGATGTCTACGAACCAGGCGCGGATGGCAGCATCGTCTTCGCGGTTACCGATGGAAGGGGAAAACCCATGATTGCCGCGCTCTGTGTTGCGATTGTTGATGAAGCTGTTTTCGCCGTGTCCGAGCTGCAGCCGGGTTTGGAGAAAGTGTATTTTAAGCTCGAACAAGAGATAATGAAACCACGTTACGAAATCCACGGATTCACGCCAATCGATATAGTAGAGAGAAGGAAAAGCGAAGCGCGCGCCGAGAACGTCATGTTCTCAACGCTCACGCCAAGGGAACACTATCCGGTGAATTATGCTACACCCGAATTGGTTGACGAAAAGATTAAATCGGCATTCTACACGAAGCTGGAAGAGGCACGCTTTAAGGTATATGAAGCACAGAACAAATATTTCAACCAACATGGTGAATATCCGAAAACTGATGGCGCGCTGAGTACTTTGATGAAAGAAGGTCTGCTCGAAGAAAAAGACCTGCTTGATCCGTGGGGTAGACGATACTACATCGATTCGCCTGAAGAGTATTTCCTCTATTTTACAGTAGCCTCGGCTGGACCGGATGGTGTTATTGATAATGATGATGACATCAGCGAGATGATGTGGCACAAGGGCGAGATGCTTGTGGCCGAAATGGACGCGGCGTTGCCGCGGGCCACCGCGGGTATGCGCCGTGAAGATATCAAAACGAAAAAACCGGATGCGGAACTCGACACAAGGAGCGAAGAGCCGAGAGTCCGCGAGTTCTTCCCGGAAACGTTTGTCTTCGAACCCGCGCTCATCACTGATTATCAGGGAATTGCCAAGCTTGCGGTAACGATGCCGGATGCGATTACCACCTGGCGTATTACGACATTCGCTTCATCGTCCGATGGTCAGCTCGGCTCGACACTGGCTCAGTTAAGGGTATTTCAGGACTTCTTTGTCGATATTGATCTACCGGTCGCTTTGACTGAGGGTGATG
>JBAUFP010000337.1:0-4839 GCA_049679205.1 bacterium
CAATGTTTATAGTCTTGAAGGAGAATTTTCAGAATGTGGTTTGGACCGGTTGGCCGGCTCCGATTGCATGTCGAGGACCGTACGTATTACGGTCTTTAAGGAAATTGCTAAAGCCATCCATTGAGCGGGAGAAATTCCTGCAGTTTATTTTTGCACAACAGTGGAAAGCTCTCAAGAAGTACTGCAACAGAAAGCATATAGCGATCATCGGGGACGTACCGATCTACGTGGATTTTAATAGTGCGGATGTCTGGGCGCATCCAGAGATATTCAAATTGGGCAAGGACGGGAAACCGACGCATGTATCTGGAGTACCACCAGATTATTTTAGCCGAGACGGCCAGTTGTGGGGGAATCCCTTATACCGGTGGAAGAAACTGACCACAACTGGTTACGGGTGGTGGCTAAAGAGGATCGAACATAACCTGATGTTATTTGATTTTGTGCGAATGGATCATTTTAGAGGTTTTGTTGCTTATTGGCAAGTACCGGTTGGGTCAAAGACGGCCAGACATGGCAAATGGGTGAAAGCCCCGGCACTGCAGTTTCTAAAGGTTCTTCAAAAGAAATGTAAGAAGCTGCCCATAATCGCCGAAGACTTGGGTACGATAACACCCGACGTACGGGCACTAATGCGACGTTTTGATCTGCGCGGCATGCGCGTTTTGCTTTTTGCATTTGGCGATGGTGAGTCCACTAATTTGTACTTGCCGCACAACCACGTCAGGAATTGCATAGTGTATACGGGCACCCACGATAACAACACGGTCCGGGGGTGGTTTGAGGGCGAGGCCTCACAGCGAGAAAAACAAATGCTCTTTGCCTATCTCGGAAAGAGAACGACGGGAAGGAGCGTGCACGAGGATTTCATCCGTATGGCCATGAGGTCGGTCGCGAACACGTCGATAATTCCCATGCAGGATGTACTAGGTTTGAGCGGGAAGGCACGCATGAATCGCCCGGCCAGCGTCGGTGGTAACTGGCGCTGGCGTTTGATGCCTGGCCAATTGAAGCAATCGGTGGCGGCCAGGCTGCGCGCGATGACATTGTTATCAGGTCGTGCTTAGGTAATTAATCGCGTTATCAATATACTTGTACGTCTAAATCTGTAGCATGTCATGCAGAAATTACTTGACATTTTTAGATAATCCTCTATAATCCCATAATATACTATAAGGAGGCGGTATGAAGAGTTCGTGTGTGCTACACTTTGGAGGAGACCTTATTCGACCATTAGGGATCTGTATTATTGTTTCTCTTTTTGCTATTGTGCCGTTAATGAATGGCGCGACCTTCACCGTCACGATAGCTGCTCCAGATGCTAATATCCCGGGAACGCTCAGATTTGCCATGAACAGCGCAAACTTCAATCCCGGTGCGGATACTATAGTGTTCACTATCCCTGGAACCGGACCGTTTGTCATCATGCCAGATTCCCAGCTGCCCTTGCTAACCGACCAGGCCGGTGTCATCATTGATGGCCTATCACAGGCCGGCTCTTCGGCGGGCGGTAATCCGCCGTCAACGGCCAATTTGATGATTGTCATTGATGGCACAAATGCGGGTGCGGTGCACGGGATATGGATAGTATCATCCTATAATACAATACAAGGGTTGGTCATGCAGAATTTCCAGCAGGATGGCATTCGTATCCAGGCAATCCCCGATACAACGCAGTTCAACTATATCTACTGCAATCTTGTTGGCACCGACCAAACCGGGAGCTTTGCACAGGGTAACGGTACGAACCAGCAAGGTCTTTGGGGAGGCATCTACATAGTGTGCACACCCGGTGCCGCGGGGTACGCCTATTTCAATATAATTGATCGTAATCTCTCTTCGTGTAATTATGCTGAAGGTATAGGTATTGCCAATTGTCCACCCGGCGATGTTGCTTTTAATAGCGTTTTCAATAACTACGTTGGCACTGATATCGGGGGTACAACCGATTTGGGTAATATCCATGATGGCGTGTACATCGGGGAGGGTGCGCATGATAACGTGGTAGACGGGAATCTTATTTCGGGTAATGATTTTGAAGGGGTGTGCATTGTCGGCTATGCCGAGGCAATACCGCCTGTTTTTACCTATGCAAATACCGTGGCTAATAATATCATCGGACTCGATGTCTCTCTTGCGCCATTGCCCAATACGTACGATGGCGTGAGTATTGGAATATACGGCACTGGCATTATTCCTCCATGGTATCAAGGCGGGTACGCGACTGATAATATGATTAGCACAAACATCATCGCGCATAATGGACGCAATGGCGTCCTTGTTTGGGAACATTTCTCGAACAATGCCAACGCTGATTTCAATCCGATAACGCAGAATTCGATGTACAATAACACCTTGCTGGGTATCGATTTGGCAGATGACGGCGTGACTGCTAATGATGCCAATGATCCGGATGCGGGGCCTAATCAAGAGGTAAACTTCCCGGTTATTACCAGCGCGGTCGAGACTGCTGGGCAAACAACCATTTCCGGTAACCTGGATATAGATACAGATCCCACTCAGGCCATGGTTGAAGTATTCAGGGTCAGTTCCGATCCTTCAGGGTATGGCGAGGGTCAAACTTATTTAGGTACTGCCAATCCTAATGCTTCTGGTAACTGGACAGTTATAGTTCCCGGGCTTGTCGCCGGTGATACGGTAACGGCAACGACTACCGATGTGAATCTAAACACTTCCGAATTCGCGCAGAACTTTGTCGCGGTTACCGGTGTTGAGGAAAACACGGCAACGGTTCCGCAAAGATATGAGCTCGGACAAAACCACCCGAATCCATTCACCCAGGCAACGGCGATATATTTCGCGCTGCCATTCACGAGTGACATAAGCCTTAGGGTCTACGATTTATCGGGAAGAGTTGTAGCAATACTGGCCGACGGTCGCTGCGCGGCTGGTCATCATACAATAGAATGGAATGGTTGCGATGACAGGGGCCGGCAGGTTAATCCGGGCGTATATATCTGCACTCTCGATGCCGGAGAATTTTCGGCAACGAGAAAAATGATCGTCACCCGATAGCAACAGATTATTAAAGAAAAAGGGGCAGCTTTGCTGCCCCTTTTTCTTTTGTATCTATCGGATATTACGCGAGTGCTTTCCAGATCATCTGCTGAAGGCCCATGACATTGATTTTCCCATTACCCTGATCCGCTGCTGCTGTGGCCGCTGTTTTCAGTACCTGTTCGCATGTTGCACATGCAGTCACCAGTGTATCTACCTTTGTTTTGATGGCTTCATTGATGCGGTTCGCGGCAATACGGTTGGATAATTCATTGTCCGAGACAAGTGTACCTCCACCGCCGCCGCAACATCTTGAAGTATTATTCTTGAACTTCATCTCGACGAGTTCGAGCCCGATCTGCTTGATTATCTCTCTTGGTTCTTTTGTGATCTTGGCACCACGGGATAAATCACAGGGATCATGGTAAGTCACTTTGCCGCTGAGTTTCTTTATGTTAGCAGCAGGCAGTTTTTCAGCAATAACCTGCATTGCGTGCTTCGCTTTAATATTGTATGCTTCATTCAGATACACCGTGCAAGTAGGGCAGAGCGTGATCGCAGTGTCAAATGGGAACAGTTCCTTGAACTTCTTCTTGTGTTCTTCAAAGTCTTTGACAAAGCCGAGGGCTTCCATGGGATAACCGCAGCATACTTCCTTGACCACCTTGGGTTTTAAACCCAGTTTCTCAAAGAGCTTGAGGTACATTTTCGTCTGGTTCGGCCGGGCAAGGAACTGACAGCCGACAAAGACCGGTGTTTCACCCTCGCGCACCGGTGCCATGACTTCGGTGTCGGCGAAGATATTACCGGTTTTCTTGATATTATCAATGAATGCCTTATGGCCTTCATAGGCAAATCCTGCCTCGACCAGATCTGCACGTGCTGCCCGAACGATGTCGGGAACCTTGACCTTGGATGGACAGCGCCGGTTACAGTCACGGCACAAGGTACACTGGTATAACGCTTTGACCACCGAATCGTCGACCTCGAGTTCTTTCTCTAGCATCCCGTAGGATAAGACGAGGCGCCCTCGGCTTGAAGGCGAGTCCCAGAGCTGATCGACGAATGTGGGGCATACATTCTTGCAATAGCCACACATGGTACAGGTCATCATCTCGTTTTCCCATTCAGCCAGATGGCCGGACAGCTTGCGTTTGGGATCTGTAGGATATCTGAGTTCGTGGACAAATCCGTCAGTCCATTGATCCACTTTATGTGGGTTCATGATATTATTAGGATCCAGGGCTTTCTTGATGGATCTCATCATCGGTATCATTGCCTTGCGTTCTTTATGAAAGTATGGGGCTTTTGTTATACCTATGCCATGTTCGCCTGTGGTCGTACCGCCCAGCATATGTATTAGTTCGTAAATCTCGGCAACGGCCTTCTCAGCCTGTTTCCAGTGGTCTGGATTTGCCGGCGCCATCAGAACTTTGGTGTGAAGATTTCCGTCCCCAGCATGACCATAGGGTGGGATGATGATGTCGTATTTTTCAGAGATTTCCCAGATACCAGCCACTGCCTTAGGAATCTGAGAAGGAGGTACGGCCATATCATCAGCCAGCATTGTAGTTGCGTATTCCTCTTTCAGGATACTGAGTGATGGGATCATCTGTTTTCGTGCTTTCCAGAGTTCGGTTATTCTATTTGTATCTTCAGTGAACTCCACTGATACTGCGCCGGCCTTTTTGCATATATCACCGACTATTGCGACGTCGCGCTTCACCACCTCGGGCGCACCGTCGAGTTGGATCAGGAGCATTCCGGCCACCTCGGGCAAGCCCATGCCGGTTGCCTTATTCACTGCCTTGATACAGGGTT
>JBAUFP010000338.1:0-3487 GCA_049679205.1 bacterium
GTTCCGTTCCACCTGGGTCTAGAAAGACTATTTCCCCTGGCCCTAAATACTTCTTCGTTTTAAAACCAAGGTTCTTATACGAACACGTTTCAGAAACCACAATTCTGGAACCATCCTTTTCCGCCAGGACCAAGGGTGTTCGCCCGTACTTGTCCCGGGCTGCATAAATACCTTCCTTACCTAACAATAGTAAGGACATCGAACCGTCTATCTGTCCATGCATATATTCGATGCCTTCGACCAAGGTTTTACCTTTGTTTATCAATTTCGCAACCAGTTCGATCTGATTGACTTTTCCATTCGGCATTTCTGAGAAGACAGTACCTTCATCAATCAGTCTCTTCGCCAGTTCATCTTGATTATCAATATAGCCCGCACCACAAAGCGCATATTCGCCAAACTTCAGTCTCATGATCAAAGGCTGCGTGTCGCGGTCACTGATCACGCCAACACCTGAGTTTCCCTGCATATTGATGAAATCGATGTCTTCGTCGAAACGCGACTTGAATTGCGCGCGCGCTATGCTATGGATCTTTTTGGCCAGCGACCTGCCATCCGAGATGGCAATACCACCGAAAGAAGTTCCCAGATGTGAGTGATAATCTGTTGAATAAAACAAATCCTCTTTGCAGTCCCTATTTGAGATAACGCCAACCACACCACTCATAATCAAACCCCCTTGTCGAGTAAACAGAATTGGACAACCCAATCAAGCATATTCAGGTGATACATATTGTGTAGACTTATAATTCAAGAATAATTCTATCCTTTTGGGACATTATTGTCAAGGTACGGGGCAGAAACTAGCAGGGTGTGCATAGATGCTATCCCCGGTCTCGAATATGCTGATATCATCATAATAGACAATACCTGCATTTCCATATTCAGTTGCTAGGGCAAAAGTATCAGTCCAGTTTAGCGGCACAGCGGGCAAATCGAAGACTATCTGCTCATCATTCAACCAGGTGTTCATCTTGAGCTGAGTATAGTCGAGCGTAACTTTAACCGAATACCACGTATCGTGTCGCCAAATATACCCCGTGCTATCTTCTACAATACCGCGCGCGTACACAGAGCTATCAGTATAACTGAACCAGATACCGTTATATATTGTACCGACCTGCGGATTGATCAATACGAAGAAACCGAATAAAGCACCGGTCGGTTCTTGTGACGGTATCATTAGCGAAGTTTCATAGGTCAGATGATCTACATCACTGAGGACCAATTCCACACCGTCGGTCCTGACCCAATTCGTTAACCCACGAAGCCGGAGGCTTTGCGTCCCGCTATTTGCAACACTGCTATCCACGTATGTGTGATTACTTCCAGCTCCCATCCAAATCTCAAACCATCCTGCATCCGGATACCTATTGGGCAGGTACGATTCAAAATCATCTGCAAATACCACGTTTCCATTGTAGACCATCACCGAGACAGAATCCGAATAAACCTCATTACCCTTTCTATCCTCGGCGATCGCGTAGATTATGTGAGAGGAGCTGTCGGGCAGGATGAATGTATTCCATATGTGCAAAAAAGGTGCGGCTCGGGCGACACCTAAACACGAATCATCAGCGCAGAACGAAACACTGGCCACGTTGTCGCTTGCATCAGCCAAGATTCTCAGGATCCCGCTCACTAGTGCCCCATCAACCGGATAATTGATACTAACCTCGAACGCCTCATCGCCGCACGTGAGCAGTGCAAACAACAATGCCAGGGCAAGAATTTTTTCTACCTTCATAGCAAACCAAGAAGCAACGCAACCGAACTATTTTAAGTAAATAGAGCTGATTGTCAATTATCATTACCTGCAGCAACTGCCACTCGTTGACAAAGCATTCAATATCAATAACATAGGGAAACTACAAAAAGTTTGGCATAGATTAATATCAAGGAGGCATTATGTCAGATTTCGACAGATTAGTAGAGGAAATACTGGAGTCATTTTGGAAAAGCTCGCCATTCGCGGCAACATTTGTGGGGATCCACAAGTACGATCACGAATTGGATAATGTTGACGGCGGTTATCTCATGAGCGTGAACAAGGAACGCAGAGATTTTCTGAAAAGACTCCAAGAACTGGACGAGAAGACAATGAATCATGAAGAATACATCGACTGGCAGTTACTGAAGAACTGGCTGCAATCTAATATCAGGGATTTCGAAGAAATGCGCCATTGGCAGAAAAACGCGGCCGAATACGCCAACATCTGTGTTGATGCACTCCACATTCTATTCCTACGCGAATTCGCACCCATTGAGGAACGCGCGGCGGCAATACTTTCACGCATGAAGCAAATACCGCGTTTTCTCCAAGATGGCAAACGCAACCTGAAAGACACACCCAGGATATTCACAGAATTGGCGATTGAGATAAATGAAGGTGGACAGGGGTTTCTGAAAACAATAGCGGCAAAGCTAAGCAAGGTCGCCCCTGGATTAGCATCAGATCTGGAAAAGGCAAGTAAAGAGGCATCAGCCGCAATCAATTCATACGGTGATTTTCTGAAGAACGAACTGCTGCCAAAATCAACCGGCAACTTCGCAATCGGCTCGGACCATTTCAATTTCAAGCTGAAGATAGATCACATGCTACCGTACACGGCAGAACAGATACTGGAATATGGCTACGAGGTAAAGCACTCTACTGAAGAAGAACTCAGCAGAATCGCCCAACAAATCGACGCACATAAAACGTGGATTGACATAGTTGACGACATTAAAAACGAACATCCCCAAGCATCCGAACTACTCGCTGCCTACAAAAAGGAAATGGAACGCGCCAGGAGATTCGTGAAGGAGAATGATCTAGTAACCCTCCCGCACGCTGAAGAACTAGAGGTAATACCCACCCCTGCATTCTATCGACCTATCCTACCCTATGCTGCTTATATGAACCCGGCGCCGTTTGAAAAACAACAAAAAGGATACTTCTTTGTAACACCCGTGGATGAAAACCTATCTACTGAAAAACAGGAGGAAATACTACGTGGTCATCCCATCTACGGTATTCCGGTTACAGCGCTGCACGAAGGCTATCCGGGACACCATTTACAGTTAGTATATGCCAACTACCTGGAGAACAAGTTGCGTAGACTCATGCACACAAATGTGTTTATCGAAGGCTGGGCGCTCTACTGCGAGGAGATGATGTATGATGCGGGTTTCTACTCGGACCTCCGTTCTCGGCTGCTGCAGCTGAAAGACCAGTTATGGCGCGCTTGCCGTGTGATAATCGACGTCGGGCTTCATACAAAAAGAATGAAGTATGAAGAGGCAGTCGATTTGCTCGTCAATGACGCTAAACTACAAAGAGTGCACGCTGAAAAGGAAGTTACCCGCTACACATTCACGCCTACACAACCCATGAGTTATCTGGTTGGAAAAAAACAGCTACTCGAACTGAAAAACGACTACCAGAAAAGCATTGAACCTGAATTCAATCTAAAAGAATTTCACAATAGACTACTCAGTTTTGGAT
>JBAUFP010000339.1:0-1792 GCA_049679205.1 bacterium
ATCCGTATGGAGACTTGAATTTTGTTGATGGCTTTCATCAGGGAAAAGCGACATACCCACAGATGATCATCACGGGCTTGAATGAAGACGGGTTGACCAGGCTATTCGAGACTAACCTAGTCATGGAGATCGGCAAGCAGTGGTTCAAAGGTGCGATTGGATTGGATGGTATGCGATATGCATGGCTCGGTGATGGTCTAGCCGCCTATGCGGCCATAAGGTATGTGGAAGACAAATATGGAGAAAACAATACCCTCCTCAAAATACCCTTTTTCCCATTTCTATCCTTACGATATTTTCATCGGTTCTACTATTACGTCATGCAGACTAATGGGTTAGAAAAGCCCGTATCAACACCGGCCTCTGAATATGTAGACGTTCCTATTTCCTATCAGAATAGTGTGATTTCAAAACCGGCTCTCTTTCTATTTTCTCTTGAAAAAATATTTAGCAGAGATACTCTTGACCAAATTCTGCAAAATTACTTTAAGGAATATACTTTCAAGCATGTTGCGTCAGCTGATCTTATTAACATATGTGAAAATGTGAGTGATCGACAATTAAGCCAGCTCTTTGATTCATTTCTTAACACAACAGAAGTCTGTGACTGGCGAGTAAATAGTATTACAGGAAATACAGTGGAGGTTGAAAACATAGGTGAGTTGAAGATTCCGGCAAACTTGCATGTAATAACCGAGTCGGGAGAGCAAATGTACTCTCTTGGAGCGGGAGATAAGAAACACATAGTTGTGGTACATGATACGTTGGGGGAGATTGAGAGGGTGGCTATTGATCCATCGGAATATACCCTGGACCCAAATTACTGGAATAACTATGCACCACGGAAGGTATCGATCAAACCGGTTTTCGACTTTGACTGGCCATCTTTCTCGACTTATCAGATTTTATGGTTGCCTTATCTTTGGTATGATAGTTACGATGGCGTAACTGCCGGCTTCTATTTCTTCGGTGATAATTTTGCTGACGTTGACTTCGTGAGAGGCGGTTATCAAGTGACTGCGGGTTATACCTATGGTTTCGAGAGCAAGAGACACTATCCATCATTAAATTACCAGACCCCTGTGCTTTTTGAAGATGGTAAACGGGTACGCTTCAGATTCAGTGGTGCACGTTCACGCGGGGGAGATAACATAAGTGTCGGTCTCTTGAGTAACCTCGGGCGTGCTTTTACACAGATGCCTCAGATTGGTATCAGTAATTTAATCTCTTACTATAAGCTTTCCACGTATTCAGGCCTCGATTCAATGGATTGGGATCTGGGAAGAAATATCGCTTTGGATAACCATTTCAAAGTCCGGCATTCAAAACTGAATGTCGATGCTGGTTTATCCGTGGCTCATCATGCGCTGGGGAGTGAGTGGGAATATCTCAAGCTGACCTTGGAGGCTCAGAAGGATTTCTCATTTGCCGTGCCCTTTAGCGCTCGTCTTTTTGTCGGCAGAATCTTCGGAACTGCACCAATTCATGAGCGATTGTTTTTGAGTGGTGCGCTGCGTGTTAAAATGTTGGCGAATCTTCTGGTCAGTCAGTCAGGAACATATTCACCGCAGGAAAGGATTCATATTTCTGGCGATGGGAATATGCGCGGGTATCAGACTCTGCATATTAATTCCGATCAGATGTACGTACTCAATCTTGAATTTCCAACACGTTCGTTAATCAGATTTTTTACCGATGTAGGTTATTATGACAAATTCGCCTTCGACGTTGGAGTACGTTTAGTAATTGGTGCAGAAACTTTTGTTTCACTTCCATTGAACGGTTTCAGCAT
>JBAUFP010000340.1:0-4518 GCA_049679205.1 bacterium
AATCTATTCTATATCTACCAACATTCTCACCTTTATAATTGATTATCACTGGTTTTTGACGCTCATACCTTATCCCTCTTTTTTCAAACTCAACCAATAGTGCATTCTCAGACGCAGACTCTTTAAAACCTGGTCCCATGTTCTTATGAACATCTATTGCGCAGCCAATTATTTTCTGCGTGATATCTGAGTGAGGGTATTTATCGTATTTCTTATAACCCGCGTCTCTAACTTTCACTATCGCCTGCATTTCCATTTCAGTGGTTTCTGTGTTATCCAATTCAGTGTCTTCAGTGTGCCATTATAATCTTGCCACGGAACTTCGCGTATTGCCCGTAGTCCACGTAGATACGGTTCTTTTCCAGCATATCCTTAACCTTCTCCGCCTTGTCTCTAACCTCGTCAATTCGTTCGGTGATTTTGAAGACAAACGCATCACTGCCTGCTCCTGAACCAAAAGAAACTAGAAGAACCAAGTCACGTGCTTTGGCAACATCGAGAGTCGCAGAAAACCCGGTTGGCGAAGAACCAGAATACGTATTACCCATCAAAGGCACAATCCATCCTGGCTCAAGTTGTTCCTTTTTGAACCCCAATTTTTTCCCGGCGGTCAAGGGGAATTTTCCGTTCGGCATATGGAATATTGCATAGGCAAAATCCTCTGGTTTGAGGCCGCTTTTCTTGAGTATTCCCTGCCCAGCACCCAGGATATGCTTAAAATACGCAGGCTGCCCAGTAAACCTACCACTGTGCAAAGGGTAAAAAGCCCCTTCACGCCTCCAGAAGTCAGGAGTATCAGTCGTGTATGAGTAGGTCTCCAATAGTTCGGCTACTACTTTATCCTGGCCGAATATAAACGCCGATCCGCCCGCCGACGCAGAAAATTCCAGTGCATCACCGGGCGCACCCTGGGACGTATCTGCACCGATCGCCATCGCATACTTCATTTGCTCGGCTTTAACCAAACTAAAGGCAACAAACATCGCCTCAGTACCTGCTTTACACGCAAATTCATAATCAGCAATATGGACCTCGGGTACTATGCCCAAGGCTTCGGCAACCACAGTGCCTGATGGCTTGACCGCGTATGGATGAGATTCCGAACCGATATACAGGGCACCGATCTCAGCGGGGTCGATTTCTGCCCGTTTTAGGGCATTACGCCCAGCCTCAACAGAAATTGTGATCGTATCCTCGTCCATGCTGGGAACTGTCTTTTCTTTAAGCAATAAACCACGCTGCACGGCAGCGGCGTCCCGGCCCCACTGTTTCGCGATCTCTTCAACTTTTATTCTATATCTCGGTAGATAAGAACCATAGCCAACAATGCCAATCATTAAACCTCCTTCCGAAGACAAAAAACCTAAATTCCAAAATCCCTAAATACCTAAACAAGACAACTGCGATCTTTTAGGCATTTAGGTGTTTAGGTATGTAGGCATTTATATCTTCGATAGTGCTTGTTCCAAATCCTTGATCGTATCATCCGGGTGCTCGGCACCAACACATAGCCGTACCAGATCTTCCGGAATGCTCGCCATAGAGCGCAAATCTTCTCCCATCTGTTGATGAGTAGATATGGATGGAATAGTTGCAACGGATTTTATGCGCCCCAGATCGGTTGCCCGCCATATGCGTTGCAGATTGTCAAAGAATTTCCGCGCTGCCGGCACCCCATCCTTGAATTGAAATGACATCAAATGTCCGTACCGGTTCACTGGTTCCCGGTATTGGTCATCATACTCTGCATCAACTAACCATAGATATTTACTCGCAACCTCATGCAACGGATGATTTTCCAAACCAAGGTAATTCATATCGGAAATCCTGGGGTGTCCTTCAAGGAAACGGGCAACCTTCATCGAATTCCGACTCAATAGATCCATCTTTGACCGAAGTGTTCGGATATCGTTCAGTGTCATGATCGCCTGCATTGGTGAGAGACACCATCCGATATCACGGTTCGGCAATAACTTGATATAAGTCGCAAAATCGGCTTTCATTTCATCGTTATGGATATTTGATATGATATTCTTCCGGGCAATTACTGCGCCCGCAATACCGAATCCGCTGGCGGTCAACGTCTTTGTCACAGAATGAATTACAATATCCGCACCTAATGCAATTGGTCGCAGCAACGCCGGGGTCGCGATTGTGGTATCGAAGATCGCGGGTATTCCATGTTCATGCGCCACGTCGATCACAGCCTTGACGTCGAAAAACGACAACCCAGGATTGGAAGGCAACTCTCCAAAAAGAAAACGAGTGTCTTTATCTATCTTCGAAGCCCATTCATCAATATCATTAGGGTCTACGATCCAACGACATTCAATCCCCCTGTCCTGCACCTTGCGGACACTGAACTGCTGGAACGTACCTCCGTAAATCTGAGCATTGGATACGAAGTTAATCGGCGCGTTCGGTTTATCACTGGATACAACCAAGAATGGATCAACTGCACTGGCAATCGCGGCCATGCCCGACGAAGCTGTACAGCAACCTGTAACACCGTCAAAACCATAACCGTCGAGTAGCGAAAGAGTATCTTCAAGATAACCGATTGATGGATTATGGATTCTACTGTAGGTCCACGATGGGATCAAATATGCCAACGCGGCTTCCATCTCGTCGCTATCCCTAAACGCCTGCGACGTACTCATGTAGATCGGTTCGATGATTGAACCCTGGTTATTCTCAATGGCCTCCCGAATCGAATAAGCACCATGCACGGCAATGGTGTCAAACTTCCATTTCTTGACTTCCTCGTTAATGTAGCGTTCACGCTCAGCAATCACTCTCCGCGCCTTTTCTACGTACTTTTGCACGCCTTCATTCATTCTATCCTCCATGCCTCGAACACATAGATCAATTTCATATCATGGATTTATATCTTACCTAGCGCCTGTTTGAGATCATCAATAAGATCATCAGCGTGCTCTAACCCCACAGATAAACGCACAAATCCGGGATTGATACCACACTCTTTCAATTCCTCCTCCGTGTAACCGGAATGAGTCATTGATCCTGGATGTTCAATCAGCGTATCGACGTCGCCCAAACTGACTGCCAGTATACACAGCTTTACGGAGTTCATGAGTGACTTACCGGCTTTCTTGCCTCCTTTGACATCGAACCCAACCATACCACCAAACCCTCTCATCTGCTTACTTGCGATATCATGGCCGGGATGTGATTTCAACCCAGGATAATAGGTTTTTTCAATTTTCTCATTCTGGATCAGAAATTCAGCTATCTTCTGAGCATTAGCACAATGCCTCTCCATGCGCACAGCCAGAGTCTTCAAACCTCTTAAGATAAGCCAGGCATTGAAAGGAGAAATTGATGCGCCAATATCTTTCGCATCTTTCCACAGTTTATCTATGAACTCATGCTTACCAACTGTTACACCACCAATGATATCACCATGGCCGCCAAAGTATTTGGTTGCCGAGTGGACAACTATGTCGGCACCCATTGCGATCGGCTTCTGCAGGTAAGGGGTCGCAAAGGTATTATCAACACACAGCGGGGTGTTATTATTCCGTGCGATTTCTGCACACTTCACTATGTCAATTATTTTTAAAGTCGGATTGGCAGGGGTTTCAATGAAGATTAGTTTCGTTTCTTTGTTGACAGCATCAGTTAACTGTCCAACATCTGAGGCATCGACGAAGACCACCTTGATACCAAGTTTCGGCAACACGTTCTTAAAGAGCGTGTACGTACCCCCATAAATCGTATCGTCAGAAACAACATTCAACCCAGATCCCACGAGATTGACCACAACATTGTAGATCGCGGCAAGGCCTGAGGCAAAAATCAAACCCGCTTCGGCTGATTCCAAAAAAGCTATCTTTCTTGCTAAGAGCTCAATGGTTGGATTGCTGATACGGGTATATATATATCCTTGTTCCTCACCCTTGAAAAGTCGTGCACCGTGGTCGGCATCGCGGAAGGCAAATGTTGACGTCTGGTAGATCGGTGGCGACAATGCGCCGGTCTCCTTGTCCGGATGTTGCCCACCATGCACAACATCGGTCTCAATATGCATCATACCTCCTAATTCTTGCTTTCTTTCTGGCTTATTTCAATCAACACACTACCAGTAGATGTTGGATGGATAAACGCAATCCTAAAACCATGTGCTCCTTTTCTTGGAACATCATCAATCATTCTCACATTTTTCTTCTTGTACTCTTCTATCTTCTGTTCAATATCGTCCACCTCAAAACTGAGATGATGCAACCCCCCACCTTTCCTTTCGATGAATCTGTGAATAGTGCTGTCGGTCGCCAGCGGTTCCAGCAGTTCAATCGTCAACGTGCCGGCATCCAACACAGCAACTCTCACTTTCTGTTCCGGGACTTCTTCTATCATCTCGACGCGAAATCCAAGGATATCGCGCCAAATCTTCAAACTCTCTTCTATGCTCTTTACCGCAATACCGATATGATTCAGTTTCATGAAGTACCTATTCTAGCGTTGACCCACGAACGTTACCTTATAAAAATGCACCAT
>JBAUFP010000341.1:0-1879 GCA_049679205.1 bacterium
GATGGTATTAGCTGGAGAAGTTGAATCTTTGGGTAAAGATGTAAGATTATTTATAAAAGGTGACCAGGTTTTTGGATGGACCATGAAGTCCTCCATTCAAATACGGTTTGGTACTTATGCCGAGTACAAATACATGCCGGAAAACAGTGTGATAGCCTCAAAACCGTCTAATGTAACATATGAGGAAGCTGTAGCTATTCCTTATGGTGGAATGATAGCATTGCATTATCTAACAAAAGGAAATATCCAAAGCGGACAAAAAATTCTAATTTATGGGGCTTCCGGAGCGATCGGTACTTCTGCCGTACAGCTTGCCAAGTACTACGGGGCGGAAGTTACCGGCGTATGCAGTACCACTAATTTGGAATTAGTGAAATCTCTTGGAGCTGATAAAGTCATTGATTACACGAACGAGGATATTGCGAACAGAGGAGAGCTTTATGATTTCATCCTTGATGCCGTAGGAAAAAGTAAAAGCTCGAAATTAAAATTACAGAGCAAGAATGCACTGTCTCCGAACGGGAAATACATATCAGTCGATGATGGTAGTCCAAAGGCATCTGTTGAAAATTTAATTTTACTCAAGGAGCTGGTTGAAGGAGGGCAGCTAAAACCGGTCATTGATAGACGCTATCCGTTGGAGCAGATGGTCGAGGCTCACAGATATGTCGACAAAGGACACAAGAAGGGAAATGTAGTCATAACTGTGGAACATAACAACAAAGCCTGACAAAGTGCTACACCCGACCGCTCTTCCTCTACGCTTCATTGTGGCAGATGAGCCTGGTAGTTAGATTGCAATTGAGAACCAACATAATAAGCATAAGTAACCAAAAGGGCCGATTTGGCGGCCCTTGTATTCTTACGTCAAAATCTGCTTCGGTGTTCTTATTGGACATCATCTAACCTAGCCTGACACACAGATTATAGGATTGCCAGTATTGGCAGCCCCTTTTTGCTTGTCTGAACTCAGCGACACCTGTGGAGAGTGCCATAATGTTACCCAATTCCAGATCAATACCCCTAGGGTACCGGTACCCCATCCGGGGCATAAACAACAGGGATTAGTTATTCAATTGTAAAGACCCCCGTGTTCACTTTTGATGCCGACCAACATTAATTATTATCAAGTGTCCACTTCACGGGGATAAATTTTGCTTATTAAAGCTAGATTTTTTGCTTCTATTGAGGAACACTCTTGTCACAAAAGCGACGAAACATCGAGTTCTCCTCAATGATATACTTTGTAGTGAGCAAGATTCGGTGTGAGAGTTCATTGATCGCGCAATATGAAGCAGTATGCCATCTGGTTCTAGCTAGGCGAATCCCAAAATCGCAGGTCACACTCCTAAGCGATATAGCATCATAACCAGACCGACTTTGCTTCTCTTTTTGCCGCTTTAGGAGAAGCACCCGTGCTCGAAATTCGTTTACTTGGGCAATTTGATCTAAAGCGTAATAGCGCACCGGTCGAGATCCCCTCCCGGTCTGCGCAGTCTCTATTAGCTTATCTTGTCTTGAATACTGAGATCGCGCATCGCCGCGAGAAGCTGGCGGGGTTGCTCTGGCCTGAGTCTACTGAGGCTAACGCTCGCAGCTATCTCAGGAAGGCATTGTGGCAGGTGCGGAAATCCCTGGCTGCTGATACGCCAGGTGGGGAAGAGTACCTGTTGGTCGATGATATTTCCATCACTTTTAACTCAAATGCAGACTACTGGCTTGACGCTGATGCAGTGAGAGGCAAACCGACTGAAGCTATGTCGGTCGAGGAGCAGATCGAAGCTGTTTCAGCGTACCATGGTGAGTTACTGCCAGGTTTCTATGAGGAATGGGTCACGCTGGAAAGGGAGCGGCTAAAGGCAGCATATGACCAGAAGAT
>JBAUFP010000342.1:0-1597 GCA_049679205.1 bacterium
CTGCGGGTTGCGCGAGTAACGATAAGGACCGGTGTTCACGATACCTTTCACCTCAAGGCCAAAAGCACGCCCCAGCCCAAACCAAATCATTGTGCCAAAAGCCACCACCATCCCCAGTGAGACCAACACCAGTGCAGCTAGCCTGTTCCATGTGCCGTTCGGCAGCCAATCCCAGGCCCACTCTGGAGGCATGTACAGGTAGGGGAAGAAGAAGAAGCCAACAAAGATAAGGAGCTGAAGGGTCGATGCCCACCAACCCAGCCGACCTTTGTTCAAATAATCTTGTGCAACGACACGATGAAAAACGAAGTAGGCAGCAGAGAGCAGCAGTACAGTTGAGATCAGGAAAATAGCTGTCTGCAAATTGGTCTCCTTTGGAGCATACCGATTAAATACTGTAATGAGGATTACAACTCAAGCACCGACATCCCCGATTGGAGTTGATTAGTACCCCAGGGCGAACTCGAACAGCCAACAAACACTTTAGGAGAGAGTACGCTGTTAAGAATAACGAGGGGGAACAAAGTCGGAATGTCAAGAAGCGATCAATATTCAATAGGTGGAATGTTTGAGCTTCTTGACATTTTGTTATTTTGTCTCATCACTTCTTCTCGATATACTGCACATCAACAATGCTTTCAAAATCTGCATCTTGTGTCCACAGGGTGGCTTTATATGCGCCCGCGGTTGCCAGAATTATACTGTCAGCCATGGCAATCTTGAAGTTGGATGAAATATGTGCAGCATTGACGGCGATTTCCCGGGTCAAGTCGGCAATAATACCAAGTGACATGATCCCTGTAGCCTGCAGTGCGTCTTCTTCTCCACGCTGGTCTAACAGACGCTTGAACACTTCGTACATACATACTGTCGGCACGACCAAGTTGTCAGTTGCCTTAACAACTGGAGCAAAGAAACTTGCGTTTGTGCCTCTGGCAAAATACTCCAGCCAACCGGAAGAATCGACCACGTTCATAGTTCGCGATCTTCCTTTTCCCGATGGGGATCAGTGTCAATACCTTCGAATATTCCTTCTGCTTCCTCAATAGGAGGCACTATCACCACCCGCAACGTGTCGTTGTAGGGTATGAACATAATTTTTTGCCCTGGTTTTAGATTGAACTGCTCACGAATCGGGCGGGGAATTACCACCTGATATTTAGATGAAATTGTAACCGTATTCATGCCTTACCTTTCGTTATCGATTAAGAAATGTAAAGCAATTATACCATGTTTATTTAATGGTTATTATTTCAGTGTACTAGAGCTGGCTGTCATTTTGATCGCTTGAGAATTGGCGTTGAAAGACCACGGATTGCAAGCCTCATAAGAAATCAAGCTCGATTTTGGTATATCAAACAACTAGAATGGAACATGTTGTCAATAGGTATACCTGATAATACCTTATGTCAGAATTATCATTTTGATGCGAAGCATTCCTTTTAGGATAAAGTAACGCTGAAGTGACATAGTTCCCCTATCGCGGAGCTCGTCCCCATGCAGGGATGCCATAATCACTGAGCAGCTACCTAACTCAAACCAACCATTAAAGATCATACTTTACGCATTTTTTCCAGATAGAGCAGCTAGTTAAGCT
>JBAUFP010000343.1:0-9290 GCA_049679205.1 bacterium
GTGAATGCCTTGGAATATATCCTCATTCCCTCCATTGACGAGACGATTAAGTTCATCAATCTGAAATTGTCCGAGATGGAAAGAGGCGATTTGACCCGACTCATGCGGGTGAAGGAAATAGTACGTAGTAAAGTGTAGACCACAGAAAGAATAGGAGGAAAGATGATTGAGGGTTTGGTTTCAGTATTGGTTCTATCCTTTATAACACTTATTTTCGGTATTATCGGTGGACTTCTACAGGTCATCATTCCCCAGATCATATTGCTGGGCGTGATCATCTATCTCTTGATTCGTGTGCGAGTAAAGATTGCTCGTGCAGAAAAAGAAAAACTAAAGTACAAAATCGACGAGCTGGAAGAGAAGATCAAGACAATGGTAAAATAGACTGAGTAGGTCGATAAATAAAACATTCTTTATCGTCTTATAGTAATTTGTGGCTTTAGCACTTGTCGTCCCCAGGAAAATCGTGTTGACTATTGTGTCAGCCCATGTATAATCAGAGCGTATGAAGATATTGGTGACCGGTGGTTGTGGGTTCATTGGTTCCCACATCGTGGACGCCTATGTGGCAAAGGGCCATGAAGTAGCGGTGGTTGATAATCTCTCAACCGGGACTATCGATAATTTGAACCCCAAGGCCAGGTTCTACAAGGAAGACATTAACGGCAATATCGAAAAAATATTCCGAGAAGAGAAATTTGAATTGATCAATCATCACGCCGCGCAGATCAATGTTCGAACCTCGGTTGATGATCCGATTTATGATGCGAGGGTTAATGTTCTGGGTACGTTGAACCTCCTGCATCTCGCAACGAAATTTGCGGTCAAGCGATTTGTATACGCGTCAAGTGGTGGTGCTGTGTACGGGGAACCAGCAGAATACCCGATAAAAGAAAGTGAAGAACCTTACCCTCTGTCGCCGTACGGAGCATCCAAGATCGCCGCAGAGAAGTATATAATCACTTTTGCCAACCTGTATAATCTGCAGCATGTGATCTTACGCTACAGCAATGTCTATGGGCCGAGGCAAATAATAAAAAGTGAGGCCGGTGTTATTTCCATATTCATCCATTGCATTCTCAAGAACGAGCCTTGCACGGTCTATGGTGATGGCAAACAGGTCCGAGATTATGTCTACGTGGGTGATGTTGTTGAGGCGAATATGAGTGCTTTGGACTGCAATCCCAATATCTTCAATATCGGCACCAGCGTAGAGGCCAGTGTCAATGACTTGATCGATGTGTTTTCTTCAATTTTAAAGAAAGACGTTGTACACGAACACATCGCACCACGGCCAGGTGAGGTCTTCAGAAATGTGTTGGACTACAGTAGAGCTAACTCGGAAATCGGTTGGCAACCAAGGATCGAACTAAAAGCAGGAATACTGAAGACTTTTGAGTACTTCAAAGAAATATCTAGATCCTGAAGTAATAGCTCGGCTCTCGCGATTGGACATCAAGGCCCGGTTGGTGGTTGAGGGTTTCTTGAGCGGTCTGCATGCGAGCCCGTTCAAGGGTTTTTCTCAGGAATTCGCCGACCACCGTCAATATATGCCGGGTGATGAATTGAAGAGTATTGATTGGAAGGTTTTTGGTCGCAGTGACCGGTTCTACATTAAAGAATACCAAGAGGAAACAAATCTCCGTGCATATGTCTTGCTCGATAAGAGTGGCTCAATGGGCTACGGGAAGAGAATCAGCAAGCTGGAGTACGCAAAATACCTGGGCGCCAGCCTTGCCTATATGCTCTTCAAACAGAAAGATAATGTCGGCATTGCGACATTCGACACCAAGATAAGAGAGATCATACCACCTTCAGCGCGGCGGACGAATTTCATGATGATATTGAAGGCCATTGCCGAGGCAATTCCTGGTGGTGAAACAAATATGAATGACGTTCTTTATCAATTGGCACAGAAAATTAAGCGCCGGGGATTGGTCATTCTGCTTTCTGACCTAATGGACGACCCGGCTGATCTGGTGAAGGCATTGCGCTCTTTTCGCCACCGCAAACACGAAATATTGGTGTTTCAAATACTTGATGCGGACGAGCTGAATTTCCCGTTCAGCGAATCGGCGATTTTCACTGACTTGGAGGATGGTTCAGAACAAATCATAAGTCCGGGATTGATTCGCGAACGCTACCGTGCACGGTTCAGGGAATTTATCGACTATTATCGTCAGCATCTGTTAGAATCTCACATCGATCATTCGGTTCTGTATACTAACACAGCATATGACAAGGCGTTATTTGCCTATCTGCAGAAAAGAAGCAGATTGTTATGACATTCCTTAGTCCATGGTTTCTGCTTGGCACCATCCTTGCCGTGGTGCCGGTTTTGATCCATCTTTGGTATCAACGGCGGTTGAAAAGAATTCCTTTTTCGACGCTGAAATTTCTGAGAAGAACCGAAGCAAGACGCTTTGGATGGCTGAGATTGCGTGAATGGCTCATTCTCGCGCTCCGGTGCTTGTTTATTATTTTTCTGTTTTCAGCCCTAGCGCGGCCTCAGTTAGTAAGTGATTTGCTTAGGACTGGTAAGTTAGCCTCAGTCTGTCTTATCATCGACAACTCCTACAGCATGTTTTACGGAAGCAACTTCGAGAAAATGAAAGGCTTAGTGCAGCAAATCGTCGCTCGCTATTCTCCGAGATCGGAATTCTGCATGGTTACGCTTTGCCGGGATAAGGATGCGGAATCATTCTGGATGACCAGGACGTCGGTATTGGCCGCCTTGAAGAATGTCCGGCTGGCCTATGCTGGAGGTAGTATCAGTGCCGCCATGGCTCATGTTCCCACCAGGGAACCCAGGCACGACCTTGAATATATCTACGTTGGTGATGGCCAGAGTCACAATTTCAGGGATTTTCCCTCGGCGGTGACTGAAGGGGCACAGTTCTACTGGGTCATAATACCGACCGGGAGCAACGTGGGTATATCCAATGTAGCTCTGAAAGATCCGGTTGCGCTTGCGGTAAACGAATATGAATTGCGAGCCACTATTACAAATTATTCATCACACCCGTGGTCGGGAAAACTAGGCGTCACCAGTGGTGATTACTACGTTGAGAAGGAATCTACCCTGCCTTCTGGAGCTGAGTGCGAAATGGATTTCGTTTTGCCGGTAGAATTATTATCAGGCAAAGTGGAGGTCTTCGATGACAGTCTCTTAATTGACAATATTTACTACTTCTCGAAATCACTACTCAGCAGCGTTAACATATTGTTGGTAGGCGACAATTCTTATGTAAAAAATGCCCTTACGTCTGGACACGGTTCTGGTGGTCGGTTCAACGTTGATAATGCCGCGAAGATCAGCACCCTGGATCTGCGGAGATATCACGGAGTAATATTAGACGATATGCAAGAAATATCGGAGGCTGAAAGAATAAGGCTTATAAACCACGTGAATACACCGGGTGCTGCTCTCATTGTGATTCTCGGTGATGATATAGGGGAAAACTCCAGAAGTATTCTATCTGATCTGTGTCGTTTCGATGGGCAGGTTGTACCGAAGGGTTATGTGACGGTTGATTGGATTGATCGTGAGCATTCGATTTTTATGATATTTGGTCCGGACCGAGCATTTAGCGATGTTCAATATTTCAAATACGCAAAGGTGGTAGCCGAACAAGGTGTGCTGGCACGTTTTAGTGGTGGCGATCCGTTTATCATTGTGAAAGATAACATGTGTGTGGTAACAGGTGCGCTGGATGCACGAAGTACTAACTTCGTTTTCAAGAATTCATTTGTGCCGTTCCTTTTGAGAATAATTATGGATCTCGTATCTGATCAGGATCGTAAGGAATACTATGTTGGCGATGAAATTTTGACATATGGTTCTATCCGGGCGCCGAACGGTGAACTATTAAGTAGCGGAGATGCATACTTTATGCCTGGTTTCCACACGGCTGATAAAGAGACACTGTGTGTGAATGTCGATTCCCATGAGGGCGATCTGAGGGTAATGGGTAATGAAAGAGCAGAGATTCTGAATGTGCGGCAAATCGATTCCGAACATCACTTGATGGATAATGACCTCACAAACTTCTTCTTGATTCTTGCGTTGGTTGCGCTGGCCTTTGAGTTGGGTTTGCTTTTGCTACGCTAGCGCCACGAAAAACCAAGAGTTAGATTATGCGTCGAGTATGGTGTGATGTTATAGTCATAGTGCATGAACATTAACCCCGTGCGTAGAGTAAGTCCAACGACTGTGCGGTAACGATTCGGCATCTTGAGGCGCACCGAGATGTTTTCTTGTATGTCCGGTGTCTCAAAAGGAATACCCATAATAGTATCCGGTATTTCGTATTCAAATGTGTATTCGAAGTCTGCGGTGGTATTCTCCATGCCAAACGCCACCATGGGCTCGAGGGGGCCGATCTTTGCTGAGATTATTGCCTGGATATTGATTGTTTTGGTGCCGATAATCGTTCCCTGACTTGAAGATGCGATTGTGAATCTCTGATAAGCACCGGCAAAAGCAATGGCAAATGGCAGCTGCGCAAGACTCAAGGGCGGCAATTTAGTTATTTCTTGCTTGAAACCGATTCCAAAGAACCGTAATTTTGTACTTCTGAACGTGAATGGCACGTATCGGATGGCGATTTGTGAACCAAAAACCAATCCGACATTCAGCTGAGGAGAGAACATAGGTATACCATCGAGATCGAGACCACCAGGTATCTTCGGTGGTATGGCTACTGAATTTCCTTGTGTCGGAACCACTGTTTCATGGTCTGGACCAAAAACTGTGCTCAGGCTTTCTAGTTCGACTTCATATTGAACCACGTGAATTGTTGAATCTATGACAAGCGAGCAGACCAGGGCAGTGCCAGTAAAGTATTTTGCCGACTGTGGTACATTTATGTAGAGAAGACGAAGTCCGAGATCGAACCCCAGGAAATCATGGCTGTAGGCTGAGTGAAACAACCCAGTAGAAATGCCCGTACCAAATACGTTGACCAGTGGTTGCGCATAGCCAGCGAGCAAATCTTCGCTCATGTGTAATATCCTGTCTGGTAAATCATCTATATCTTGAGCCGCTAGTGATGAAACGAGGGCGAATAGTAGGAGACTCATTATTATTTTCATAGACAAAATATACACGCAACAGGTGGATTAGTCAAGAAGTTTTGGCGATCTGTTGGTCGGTCAGTAAATCTGTCTACGTTGGAATGAATTATACGCGGGTATCTGTTTTCTAGTTTATCAACAGGTCCAAGCCAATGCCAAATTGACTGATAATGTAGTCTGCTTCGTTGACACTACCATAGAGCCAGTTGATTTCGGGAAGTATCCTGAACCGGTCACCGAATGCCATACCTAGACCGAAGCCATAGTGGAATATGTGGGTTGGCTCGCGTAGTGAATGTTCCTGTCGATCACGGGGGTGTATTGAATAGATCAGTTTGGGGGCGAAATATATATTGATCTTCCGGTACATATTTTTGCTGAAGATGAGTGTTGGGTAGAAATCGAAGACATAATCCGTAATGTATCCGGTTCTGGTTCCTTTCATATAGCCTATTCCAAACTTGAGCGCGGCGTGAAGGAAATTCTCATAGAATCGATACTTGACAGCCACGACTCCGGCAGTTGGATAGGAATATTTAACTTCGAGTTCTGCATTCTTCAATACGCCGAGTTTGGCGAATATGTCAAACCTGCGTTCATCAAAGGCGGTTGTATCGCCTACCCGGCTGAAGATGCAGTAGTTGTCGATGCCGAACCCCAAAGAGTATTGACCAATATCATGCGTTTCAGCCAGGTCATATGTGCAATAGGACTGTGACCAGGATACGGGTAGGTTTTGACCCAGAAGCGAAAAAACCACTAGCATGGATAGTATTAATATGTTTTTCATTGTTCATACTATGCGCTGCATGATGCTGTGTCAAGCATTTTTATGGCGGTGCAATGTTTGGTTATGCCGCGTATGTTAATGACCAAATAACAGGATTACATCATGACCCAATGACTTAATGATCAAGTGACTCAATGACATAATGTCTTTGATGGCGAATGACTCAATTACTTAATTACTATACTAGTGTGCTCCTTCTTTTTTCAATACGGTAAGGATGGTTTTTAAGAAAATCTTCAAATCCAGCCGGATAGTCATGTTGTTGATATATTCAAGATCGAACTCCAATTTCTTTCTCACATCGTCGACCGATTGATCGTAGTTGTGCTTAACTTGAGCCCAGCCGGTAATACCGGGATGAACAGTTAATCTCAGCCCGTAGAAAGGAATTGCATTTCTGAGATGATCAACAAATGCCGGTCGTTCTGGCCTTGGTCCTACAAAACTCATTTCGCCGCGTAGAACATTTATGATTTGAGGTAATTCATCCAAACGGAAAGGTCTGATTATGCGCCCGATTCGCGTTATCCTTTTGTCATTCTTTTCTGCCCAGATCGGGCCTGTGTGTCTCTCGGCATCACTGACCATGGAGCGAAACTTGACGAGCGTGAATCTCTTGCCGCGTAGTCCGACTCTCTCTTGTTTATGAAATATCGGACCCGGAGTGTCGACTTTTATGTAAATCCCCAAAAGGAACAAAATCGGCGATAATACAGCTAATGATACAACTGAAATTACAAGATCGATTACTCTTTTGAGAAACCGATCCCAACTTGAAAGGGGGTGAAAGACGACTTTTAGGAATTGGGAGTTATCGATTTTTTCGACCAATGAATAGTTGTAGACAATCGGATATAGCTTGGGGGAAATATATATCTGGTATTTTGTTCCGGCGAAAGTAGCGATTAATTTGAGTATCTCTGCTTGATGCACGCCGTTGCTTTCGATGAGTATTCCATCTATATCATTCTTCTTGAGAAGGTGTTCTGGTATCGATTTATGGTATTTGCTGAGGCTGATTCTTTCTACGACATTGAAATGATTATTTTCCTGAGTCGCTTCGCCATTATGGAATATTACCACTTTCCCCTGTCTGGGCTTCACGTACTCACCAACAAGTCCCCGCCAGAAGAAACGCCAGATGAGCAATGAACTCAACACAATTGCATATGAAGGTATGAAACCTCGCGCCCTGATGAAATCAATACGTGCAATCAACGTAGCAGCTATGAAAACGATGAGGCCGATTACGATGACTTGGAACATCTTGTACAATTCGTTCATCAATTGAATTTTGGTGCGCGTAAGGTAGAGATTAGCGGTTTGAAACAGAAAAAGCCAGTATATGAGCACGAGGACGCTACCGACTATAGCGTGTACGCTGATAAATGATTGATCGATCTCCGATGCTTTCCAGCCGATAAAAAACGCTGCGCACAGCAGAAACGCATCGCCAGCGAGTGTAACACTTAATTCAAGGTTGCGGGACATCCAACATCTAAGCTGTCTTTAAAGGCCTCCTTTGACCAACATCTAAGATGTCGCTATTTACCTCCTTGTGAGTATGAAATTATAACAAAAAAAGGAGATTTGTCAACCCCCTAGAGAATTGGTGAACCAAACCTCTCGTAAAGCATTGTGGGAATTGACTTTACGGCGTACTCCAGAAGACAGAACACCGGGGCCGTCCTTATTGACTTCCGGGGTGTATTTCCTATAATTCAGTGTGCGTGTCGATCAATTTTTGAGAAAAACATTGTTGCTGAAACAACGTGCGGTAGCGAAGATACTTTGCGATAAGCAATATGTGAAGATCAACGGACATTACACGAAGCCTTCAAAACAAGTGGGTATCGGTGATATCATTGAAATTGAAACGGCAAAGGGCATAAAACAATACAAGGTTCTGACGATTCCCTCGGGCAACGTAAGAAAAGGTGATCATAAATTCTATTATGAAGAGATTATATGACGTCGAGGTGAGTGTTGAACACGGAAATCGTCCTACAACCTATCTACAGTGATTCTCAGATAATATGAAGGTTGGTATCACTATTGGGGATCCGGCCGGGATCGGCCCTGAACTGGTGTTGCGTGCGGTTCCACAGCTGGGCGACCGGGGAGAATGCCTGATATTTGGTAACAAAAATATCCTAAAGAGAACCGCCCGCGACCTGCATCTATATAGCAATTACAGGGCCATTCAACCTAGTATTGTTGATGCTGCGGAGAATGTCAGTCTGAATTACGGCAAGTCGACTAAGAAGACCGCCCGCGTTGCCCTTCACTCAATTCAGGCCGCTCTGGAATCAGGAGTGAACATAATTATTACCGCGCCCATTGTAAAAGCGACAATGCGGATGGTTATTCCTGCTTTTATTGGGCATACTGAGTACTTTGCAGAATTCTTTGGCGCACGCGACTATGCCATGACCGGTTTGTGGAGGGACAAAAGGATAATGCTTTTGACAACACATATACCGCTGCGACATGTTTTCAGGAAAGTCGATGCCGACCGAATTAGCAGGAGAATAGTGTTTTTCAAATGGGGGCTGGAGCGCTATTTCAGCATTGATAGACCTCAGATAGCAGTGTCGGCAATCAACCCGCACGCGTTTGAGTTCAGCCTTGGCGAAGACGAGGAGATCAAGCGAGCAGTTGTGAGTGCTAAGAAAAAAGGAATTCAGGTCAGTGGTCCTTTCCCTGCAGATACGTTATTCACGCGCCGCTATGACGGCTTTGTTGCTGTCTACCATGATCAGGCAATGGTGTTTCTGAAGTCTAAGCGGAACGGTCTGAATTTCACGCTTGGGCTGCCGATTATCAGGCTGTCACCCCTTTGCGGCGCAGCGTTGGATATTGCTGGTAGATGCTCCGCCGATGTGTCTGGCTTTGTGAGCGCAATAAGGACCGGGAAAAGACTATATAGAAACATGCGAAGATATGATGAAAATAACTGATACTAGTAGAACGTTGACTGGGGTGTTATCGGCTGCGATATTGATCTTCATGATAATGACGGGTTGTGCGCGCAAGAGTGATCTCGAATTGGGAGTCAAAGCGCTAAGCGAAGGTGCTTATGGCAAAGCGCTCAAGTCGTTGAGAATAGCTCTAACAAAAGATACCCTGAACCCAGAAATTCACTATCACATGTGTTTGGCATATATACACCTCGATTCAGCTGAGCATACGCTTAATCACTATTTAGAACTTGCTGAGCTGGGCTCTGATCGTAAGGATGACCGGGAATTGAGGGAGCTGGTTGCAGTAATGCTGGGACTTGAACCATATCCTTCCAGTATTATCCCGATGCGAAAACTGAATCAATTCAAGGGAACATTTAACCCGAGCGGCGATATGATCGCGCTTGCCGCCTCAAAACGGGATAAAGCCGACATATACCTGGCCAATCTTGACGGCAGCG
>JBAUFP010000344.1:0-5823 GCA_049679205.1 bacterium
AATTTTAACGTCCGTCTCTGGCATTTCGGCTGCCTCCCATTTTGCACATTGGAATCTACGGTGAAATTGGCTGAAGTTTTTATAAGTGTAGCCGGATTGGAATCTATGTCAAGTTTCTTCTAAGTGCACCGCAAGGCCTATATGTACTGAAACAGCGAACAACCGTCTATGAAGCCTGCCCTCTCCCCTATGGTCAATATTTCACATGGCAGGGAACAGTAGGTTTCAGTCAAAATCACAATTGAAATCGTTGATTTCCTAAACCTCTCCTAATCCGTTGCCCCGTTCCATCCAAATGACCCCATGACTCAATGACCAGTCCAGGTTTCCCCTGACTCTCACCTTGACTCTCGCTTGTGTATAGATAACATTTGGTATAGGTGTGTATGTCAAACGATATCGAGTTCATTGAATTCCTCCAGACCACCGATCCCACAGAGATCGAGGTCATTAAATCTATTTTGAAGAATGCAGGCATTAAGCACTATTTCAAAGGCCAGGCACTAGGCAGGATTTTCCCGACCATGAACAAGCCAGCACGTCTGATGGTTGAAAAAGATAAATCAGAAGAGGCTAAAGAACTGCTAAAGGGTCATGGCACACAGTAGTATGGAGTTATTGAACAAGATCTGGCAAAAAGGCAAGGATTTCCTCGGTGTAGAATACCCGATATTATGCGGTGGAATGACCTGGATAAGTGACCACAAGCTAGCCAAGGCGATAGCTAATAGTGGGGCTTTTCCTGTGATTGCTGCTGGCAACATGCCAGGTGAGGAGCTGGAACACGAAATAGATGAATGCGTAAAGGCTCTGAAAAGCCCTTTCGCGGTCAACTTGATCACAATCGCGCCTAATTACCGGGACCATTGTCAACTCTTGCTGAAAAAGGATGTTCAGCACGTGATTTTTGCCGGCAGTTTCCCCAGCCGGCAAGATATTCAGCAAATGAAAAAGGCTGGCAAGAAAACACTCTCTTTTGCCTCAACCAAGTCGATTGCGCAGCGTCAAATAGATTACGGAGTGGACGCTTTGATTCTTGAGGGCAGTGAGGCAGGTGGTCATATTGGCTATGTTTCCCTGATCATTCTGCTTCAGCAAGTTTTATTTGAATTCCGTGACTTTCCGATATTTGTCGCGGGCGGATTAGCCGATGGACGGCTTATGGCGTACCTTTTACTCATGGGTGCTTATGGTTGCCAGTTCGGCTCGCTCTTCGTCGCGAGTGAGGAGTGTAATGCCCATCCAAAATTCAAGGAGGCATTTATTAAAGCGCGTGCCAGGCAAGCCATGGCCACACCTCAGTACGATTCTCGGCTTCCAGTAGTGCCGGTTCGGGCAATAAAGAACCAGGCGACCGACGAATTCGGTAAGCTTCAAATCAGGCTCCTGCAACAGCTAGAAAAGGGTGAAATAACCCGCGACAAAGCCCAGTACGAAGTAGAGAAATTCTGGGTTGGGAGTTTGCGTAAGGCAGTAGTCGAAGGCGATATTGATTTTGGTTCATTAATGGCCGGGCAGAGTGTCGGGTTGATCAATGAGATAAAACCCATTAAGGAGATCATCAATCAACTCATACAGGATGCCGAATCCGAACTCCGTCGCCTCCACTCGCTCTTCAAATCTTTTTAACCCACCTGGGGACATAATCACTCAGTTATTAAATGCAATCTCCTTGCACAAGTCTTGTTTTCGCTTGAGTGCTTAGTATAATGTAGCGATAAATGGATCGACTTTACAGGAAGGCACTTTTTCTCGAGTATTTCACGGTCGGCTATAATCTCTTAGAGGCTTTTGTTTCGATTTTGTTCGGTAGCCTGGCCAACAGCATCGCCCTGATCGGGTTCGGTCTTGACAGTATTGTTGAATCGCTCTCGGGTATGGTTCTAGTTTGGCGTTTGCTCAAACACGGTAAAATATCGCCAGAACAAGAAGAAAAAATCGAAAAAAGGGCTCAAAGATTCGTCGCAATTACATTTTTCATACTCAGTGGATATGTCTTATACGAATCAATTGGCAAACTCATCCGGCAGGAGATTCCAGAACCATCCTTGCCAGGAATCATTATTGCGGTTGTTTCGATTATCGTCATGCCGGTTTTGATGATACAAAAGTATCGGACAGGTCAAGGTATCAATAGTAAAGCATTAATTGCCGACTCCAAAGAAACATTAGCCTGTGCATTGCTTTCTGTGGCACTATTGATAGGGCTCAGCACCAATTATCTATTCGGCTTCTGGCAAGCCGATCCCATCGTCGGCATGGTTATTGTCGTATTTTTGGTGAAAGAAGGCATTGAAAACTGGCAAGAATCCAGGGAATAATCTCCCGTTCCTGGTTCCTGGGGACAGGCATGCACTTTTGCACTTTCTGCCGCAGTTTGTTACGTAATATCAATTGAATTGATTTGTTAACAAAATCAACCTGCTATACTCTGTAAGCTTTCACATTGGGCGAACGTGACACCTTGACCAAAAGTGTAAAAGTGCATGCCTGTCCCCGGTAAATGTGTTGGTTGACATTACGGAACCGATAAATATACTGCGAATATGAAGATACTGGTCATTGGTGGTACAAGGTTTCTTGGCCGGACATTTGTTGAGACCGCGGTCAAACAAGGGCATGAGCTTACTCTTTTCAACCGTGGGCAGACAAATCCTGAACTCTTCCCTGACGTCGAGCGATTGAAAGGTGACCGGGACGGGGATCTGGCTGCATTGAAAGACCGGAATTGGGATGTGGTTGTTGACACCTGCGGTTATGTCCCGCGCATAGTCAAGAAATCCGTGGATCTCTTAGTTGATTCAACAGAACAATATATTTTCATATCGTCGATCAGTGTGTATTCGGATTTCAGCAAACCCGGGCTAGATGAAAAATCACCTCTGGGCACGCTCGAAGATAAAGCCGTGGAACAAATGACAAATGAGACATACGGTCCGTTGAAGGTACTTTGTGAAAATGTTGTAGAAGAGACATATCCTGGACGGGCGGCAATACTGCGCTGCGGTTTAATAGTCGGACCGTACGATCCTACCGACCGTTTTACATACTGGCCAGTACGGATACAGCAGGGTGGGGAAGTCTTAGCGCCCTCTCCCCCACACATGCAGGTGCAGTTCATCGATGCAGCGGACCTGGCGCATTTCATATTACTCCTGGCGAAGAAAAGAATCAGCGGCAAATTCAACACAACGGGACCAGCAGAGAAAATCTCGATGCAAGAATTCTTAGATACATGCAACAGTGTTGCCGGCAACAAAGCATCGCTGACCTGGGTAAGTGAAGAACTCATAACGAGTAAAGACATCGGCCATATCCCGGTATGGACACCAAGAGAATGGCGGGGCATATTCCAGGCAAATTGTACCAAGGCAATCAATGCTGGATTGTTATTCAGACCGCTGGAACAAACAATAAAGAACACATTAAAATGGCACGATATGCGTCCTTCTGACTATGAACTCAAGGTAGGGCTGAAACGGGATAAAGAGAAAGAACTACTCGAGAAATGGCGCGCCGTCAGTCAAAAGTAGTAGTATCCAGAGAAAAAGCGCGTCGGTTTTTCCTTGCAAAGCAGCTGTTGACTCATTCAAAAATCCCCGAAAGAAAACCCGGCGCATTGCGCGTCATCGAAAAACTCGGCTATGTTCAGATCGACACAATAAACGTAGTCGAACGCTCGCACCATCTTGTCTTGCATAGTCGGGTATCGGAGTATAAACAAGAATATCTCCACGCATTACAGGCAAAAGACAAAAGAATTTTCGAGTATTGGGCTCATGCAGCATCATTTATCCCGATGAAAGACTACCGTTTCTACTTACCGGTGATTAGAAGAAAACCAAAGCCAGGGTCGTGGTTTGACAAATGGACAAAGAAACACCCTAGATTGATAAAAGATGTGCGCAAAAGGATCCAAAAAGAAGGGCCTCTTACGCCCAGTGACTTCGGTGATGTCGAGAACAGAAAACGCGGTCCGTGGTGGGATTGGAAACCGGCCAAAGCGGCGCTCGAGGTGCTTTTCTGGCGCGGTGAGCTAATGATCAAAGAGCGACGCAATTTCCAGCGCGTATACGATCTGACGCAAAGGGTTTTACCCAATAACCTGGATACTACGTTGCCGGCCGAAGAGGAAGAGAAGCAATTCTTCATACGGAGGGCATTAGGTGCCATGGGTGTCGCAACGATTCAGGAAATAAACCGGTATATCGGCATCAGTGGTAGACTAAACGAATGGTTGATTGTGATGCAAGAGACTGGCCAAATCACAGAAGTTGAAGTCCAGGGAATAAAAAGACCTTACTACGTTTTGAATCAAGACATACCGGGTTTGCTGCGCCGCAGGTCGACCATTAATGAAAACGTATACCTCCTCTCCCCCTTTGACAACTCGATCATTCTCAGAGATCGGACCGAAGCGCTCTTTGATTTCAAATACAGCCTCGAATGCTACGTGCCTAAGAATAATCGAAAATATGGCTACTTCTGTTTGCCAATTCTCTGGCATGATCAGCTGGTCGGCCGGTTCGATCCCAAGGCAGACCGTCAGAGAATGGTGTTGTTGGTCAACAGTATATACCTCGAGCAAGAGATCGATGCATATAGCGCGTTTTTGATCGCGCTTGCTAAAGCATTGAATAATTTCGCTGCATTCAATGCCTGCGAACATATAGAATTAAACAAAAGGATACCCGCAAAGATTGCGCGCAATCTCTCATCCTATCTGGTGTAGTACTTCACGAAGAGAAACAAACTAGAAAACCGTCCTATTCACATATCGATATATGTGCATATGTGCAATTGTGCATGTGTCGATTTCGTGGGTATCTGGCGTGGAATATTGAAATTGCGCAGGTTCAGGGTCTGTCTATTATTTAGCCAGTAGTGCAGTGATCTTGGCTGTTGTAATGACTATCTTACTGCGTGTATTTGAGTCCTATTGTATCAGAACGGACCCTTGAACGGGCCTTTTTCGAGTTGTTCGAAATAGAGTTCGAAATCATCGATTCTTTTTTTAATCGCGGCTTGCAGAAGACTGATTTCATCACTCGACTCGAGCATTTCCTGAGACATCACACCGATAATGAGGTTAACATAAATGTCCTGAAGTTCTGCTGATGCCGCGTCTTCGGATTCTTCGACTCCATGTAGCATGATGTGTATATTCGACAGAAGGAGTCCGAGTTTGTCTTCAGGAGACAGCGAGCAAGTCGTCATTATTTCACCTATGACCTTCTCAGCGTAGGTCAACTTGTCATATAGGATTTTCTTATTCTTTTCGCGTGTTATGGACATTTTACTCGACTTTCGCTTCCATAGCCCAATTTTAGAAAACTTTGAATTACTATTTACTTGTTGAACACGAACTGCAGCTCGAAGAGCTACATGTTGAACAACTCGAAACGCGCTTCCCTCCTTTGATCTGCACAGTTGTAAAAATCTGCGCAATAGAGCGACTCTTACACTTAGGGCATTTCACTTTGCTCTTACCGGAAATACTTGTGAACTCTTCAAATTGCTTTCTGCATTTCTTGCATTTGAATTCATAAGTCGGCACGGCGAATTATAGCACGAAAATCACGGAAGTCAACGCCTCAATACTTCTAACTGAGACACGGAGTACCGATGCGCCGGAGACGCGGAGCATTAAAAATACGAAATTCTAGGCACTAAATCCTAAATAACACCTAACTAACGCAAGATGGCCAAAATCCGAAACACCGTTTCGGTCATTTATATTTTGAGATTTGAGTCTGTTTTGGGTTTAGAAATTAGGAATCAGAATTTCGATATTTTTTTTCATGACGACGCTCGAAGAATAGT
>JBAUFP010000345.1:0-3025 GCA_049679205.1 bacterium
GGTCAGAATGGTACACTCGTATGACCGGCAGATCGTGCTGCCGGAAAAGCCATATTGCACCATTTATGATCCGCAACGCCAGATCCTTTTCATCCTGTGCCATCATCGGCAAATATCTGTTCTGGATATCGATGACGAGCAGAGCCGGCTTCATCTGTTTAGCTTCTTTCTCTGCTGGCTCACGAGCCTGTGCGAAAACTAAAGGCACAATTAGAAAGAAAGACATCAAAAACAACATTTCTTTCATAATCCTCCTAATCTCATACTCTAACACTCAAGCACGAGCATTCATGTCTTAAGATATACGCAGGCATAACCACAATTCTATCTAATCAATGTAATTTTTCTCGTGATGGCAGTCTGCCCATCCCCGAACCGTAGGAAATACACGCCACCACCTAATTGACGATTAGACTGGTCTGTTCCATCCCACTTAATCACTGATACATGATCCATGATACTGGATTCTAGATGAAAGGACTTAACCAAACGTCCAGTCGCATCGTAGATTTTTATGGTGCGGTCTTGTATCGAGTATCGAGAATCCAGCATCGAGTATTTTATCTCAGCGTGGTCAGTAAATGGATTAGGCTGACACGAGAAATTGTGTACTACAATATTTTCCAGCTCGTTGATGCCAGTCGAGAAGTTAGTAATACGCTCGAGGAAATCAGCGTCGGTGAAATTCGTATTAGTCTCATCAGGATAACTCAGAACATGGACAATCAGACCGTAGTCCTCGGCCAAAAAATCATATATGATATGCGTTGTAGTATCGACCGATACCGGAATACCACTCACGTACATAGTAGTTTTTGTCGTATCGAACGAGCGCATCCTGAGGCATTCGAAGGTACCGTACGGAACAGTAACCGAACCGTAAGCATCGATCGTCTCGTTACCGTAATTATCAGTGCACACTTCCAAACCCGGCCCTAGTTCCAGGGTATAGCCATATATGTAATTCCGGCTTGCTCCATAAACAACTGGAATTGGATAGGAGTCTGTCGGTTCGAAACGGAAAAAAGTCGTTATTGGTGCGGTACTTCCCAAACCAAGATTCGCACCAAACGTAGGAGCAATTTGACCATACGCGTACACAACATAGCCGTTCTCAGTAATCTCGAGCACCAAATTTGAATTAGGGAACGAATCACCAAAAGGGGTCGATGTTCCAGGAACAATGAGCGCATCAGTATTCTGGGAACCCATGGGTTGGGAGGTAAAACTCCAGGCTTGCGGACCACCCGGTGAGCCGAGGCTCACCGTCACGCTCTCGGCACCATTATGCGTAAACATAATACCTATGTCTTGCGGCACTTCGGTCCAGTCAATCTCAATCTGACCGAAAAGAGGTACGACCACAAGAATCAGCATGAATAATACTGATTTCCACAATTGCATCCCTTCCTCCTTGTTTCTCTACGATTATAGGTCAGATTCCACGAAAGTCAAGCTAAAGAAAGCAAAGGCACCTACATTGAAATCCTTGACATAATGAGTGAATTTGCTATTATTATGAAAAGATATTTCAATTTTCTATCTGATGGACTGCTAGATAAAAAAATGATGTTAATCTGTAGGAGGTTATCATGAACCAGAATGGTTGGATGAATGTGATAATGGTGGCATGCATTGCCGCTATTACCTCTCCACTATTGCTAATGGCCGAACAACAGCAATACTCGGAAAGCGATTACTATTTCTACGAACCAGGACCGGTCAGGCAGAGCCGGCTGTATATTGATGGGTCAATAGTTGAACTCGAGACCGGGTCTCTGACGTGCCCTGTTGTTGGTAGTGATCTTTCAAATATCACGCCCGCTGAATTCTTCGAAACGGCACGGCAAGTACACATGGAACTGGAAAACGCGCCGAATAAATTGGTCGTCAGCCCAGAAAGATCGCGCCAAGGAGGATTGAATATTGTCTTCAACTGTACTAGTGTACCACCTGCTGCGCTACCTGCCCTAGAATCAGTTGCCGTATATCTCGAACATCTTTTCGCTGATACGGCAACTATCACAATAAATATGAGCTTCGCCTCATTAGGCCCTGGTATCCTCGGAATGGCCCAGCGCTTCTATGCAGGAAATCCTTCATATACAGTAACTCGCAACAGTTTGTTAGCTGACATGGACGCCGATGACTCAATCCAGACATGGCTACCCACGGGCAGTACATTCCCGGTGCGCTACTTTTATTCTAGTCCGACAGTCACTAATGAAGACCGCGTTTACTTCGTGGTGGCGGTGTATAACGCGGTTATTGGAAACTATCCTGGCTTGGCATCAAACATAACATACAGCACAAACGTCACCTGGGATTATGACCCTAGTGATGGCGTCGCCGGCTTCTGCTTCCAGTCGGTCGTCGCCCACGAAATCGGACACGTTCTCGGTTTCACGAGTAAGGCTTCAGAGTATGGTGATTGTGATGTACTCGACCTATACCGGTTCCAGCGCTCGGACGGCGCGGGGAATTACAATCCAGATACCTGGTCTGAGTTTCAAACCACCGCCCGGATGGTCGACGCATCAACCGGGCTTGATGACGTGAATTCGGACTTGATCGAAGCCGAATACCAGATGTCTGACGGCGATCCTTATCAGTGCTCGCACTTCAGCCAAGGTAATGTCTATGCAATCATGCAACCGGCTTTCAGTGGGAGTCAGACATATTATCCCAATTTCTACCAGGTGCCTGACCGTAACATGTTCGATGCGATCGGCTGGGACTATGTTCTCATGTACTATTTGACCACGAACATAGCCGGTGAAGGTTCAGTAATCAGAAATCCTGATAGTACATGGTATACGCCCGGAACTACCGTAGAACTCACGGCAATTCCTGATTCTGGTTGGATGTTCTATCAATGGGGTGGCGGTCTTATCGGAGACAATAACCCGGACACGGTTATTATGGATGGTGACATCACCGTAACCGCATCCTTCCTCACCGAGTATGTCACCCTAACCCTCAACATCAACGGAAACGGTACGGTTAATATTACACCTAATCTACC
>JBAUFP010000346.1:0-6519 GCA_049679205.1 bacterium
GCCTTCAAAGCTCTTGTATTCCTTCTTCAATACGCCCATGTCCTCTTTACTTACCCCGAATTTCCGCCACTCAATATTCGGTACAAGATTTCGCTGGCTATTACCGTAAGTAGTCCCCAGCAAAACAATGTACTCCTGCAATTCCTTTGACAACTTGCCCCTGATCGGTCCCTGCAACCATTTGAGCAACATGGCGATCTGTACATGCTCCATGATGTTATCCAGAGAAGGCTTACGTTCACTCGTGAGAGTAGCTTCTAATCGTTCAAGGTGTATGCTTTCAATCTCGGTGCCCTCGTCGACCTTATCCTTTAGATATTCATAAAGCTGATTCGCCCTGAATTCCTGCGCCGATTTCGTGAACTCGGTATAGGTACGGTCGACAAATGCTCTGATCAACTTTGGTTGGAATGTGAGTTTCTTGGGCAACCGCGCTGTCGAAAGCATGATTCTAAAATACGCAATGAAGTTATCGATATCACGCTGTATGATGTTTTTCTCGGCCATCGCCCTTATCTTGTCGTATAGTGTATCGATCATATCCTCGGGTGTGCTTGCATGTAGGACGTACTCAAAAATCTTCTCGAGATGAGCTAAAAAAGTCTCCATGATGTTATTCTAAACAGAACGGAGAAAAAAGCAAGATAGATCAAACATACTAAAAGCGATACCCGTACCAATAACCGTTTCCGCCATCAGTCGAGGCATCAGCATCCTGAGCTATCCATAGCATTTTATTACAGTATGACAATGAAAACCCGTATCCAGGCCGTGGTAATCTGAACTCGGACACATAAGCACCATTCAGATCATAGACGATTATCGCATCCGAATCACCCCAGACAAACAAATACCTATTAGAAACCGCGATGCTGCTGTGGTAGCCATGCTCGTCAAAGTAGTTGGTCAGTTTGAAACGCTTCAGTTCCTTACCCGTCTTCAAATCCAGTACCTTGATATGACCTTCGACGAGTTCGTATATTCGCTCACCATCATCAGATATTCCCACGGAACTATTGTCAGCATCAAACACATCATGAAGTGTGATTTCAGCCGACTCGTTATCAAGGTCAATAACATACAAGTCTAAACCATAGACCTTCACATATAGCCGGTCATCTTTTGGGTTGAAGCATATGCTACGGGCATCAAGACCAACATCATACGCATCAACAAGTTCCCCTTCACTATCATACTCGTTCAGCATGCAATAGCTATCGTTACCACCATTGATCGTGAAGTAGTGCTTGCCATCATAGGTTATAGATACATTATGGAAGTACACCTCATCAGACATCTTCATAACCTCAACCGGGTTCATTACACCTGGCTTGCTGGCGCCACAAGTCGCTCGCATCGAAATCGCAGCGAATAGCATAATCCCTATAATACTAATGACACGTCTCATTATTCCTCCTTGTCCACAATATTTCGTCAGTATAAATATTAGGTGCGACGATTGGAAGTATACCGATATTCCGATTTTCGTCAAGACTTAATTCTCAGAGAGAATCTTCCTATACTCTACAGAACAAACACTATTCAATACCAACGAGTGCTTTGATATATTGAAGGCGTTCATACAGCTCAGGACGGTCGCTATCCTTTTGGCTTAGTCTACCCCGAAACTCCGCCACCGATTCAAAGTGATGTTTCCTCATCCAGGCTTCTATATTACTCAGTATATTGGCAATGTGCCCGATGCCGTGGATGTACAAGGTGGAACAAACTTGAACCGTCGCCGCACCGGCGAGCAGCTGTTTTATTACCCCGCTCGCATCGTGAACTCCTGTGGTTGCGGCAAGATCACATTTAACACGGCCGGCGAGCAAGGATATCCAACGTAAGGAAAAGTTGATCTCTTCGGGGGTACTGAAACGATATCCAGGTACAAGACCGAATTTGTCGATATTGATGTCAACCTGATAAAACCGGTTAAACAATACCACTGCAGCGGCACCCTTATCGTTCAGCTCAGACACAACACTCGCCATTGATGTGAAGTAGGGACCGATCTTCACCGCAATCGGGATCTTCAGGTTCTTCTTCACATCCTCGACAATGTGGTAATAAAGCTGCTCAATATCTTGACCACTGCGACGCGGGTCACTGGGTAGTATTGCCACATTCAATTCAATCGCATCGGCTCCGGCGGCCTCTATTTTCTTAGCATAATCAGTCCACCATCCCGATGTAATGCAGTTGAGACTGGCAATTACTGGAACTGACACTGCCTGCTTGGCTTTCGCTAAGAGATCGAGGTAATCCTGGGCGCCGGTCTCAATCCCGATTTTCCTTACATAATCATATGCTTCAGTATGTCCGGCCAGCCAGACATGTCTTTCGACTTCTTTAGTATCGGCCTCAATTTGCTCTTCAAACAAAGATTTTAGTACGACTGCACCCGCACCAGCGTCAGCGCAGCGTTGAACACCCTCAACCGTATTCGTCAGACTACAGCTTGCGACGATCAGGGGATTCCGCAATTTAAGTCCCATATAACCAGTGGACAAATCAGCCATTATTCACCTCCTTATAAGACAACCCTCATCTGTTTCACATATTATATTCCAAATTTGTTCCGCATCAATAACCCAGCACTGCGTGTATGTACTTCAACATCTTAGCTGCATTTTCGTTTCGTGGATTCAACTCCAGTGATTTCTCATAACACCGTATTGCCGAATTTGCCTGCCCGGATGCTACATATGCCTCACCCAGGCTATCATAGGCATTCCATGAACCGGGGAACAGTTCAACAACGATCTGAAAAAGCACGAGCGCCTCGACATATTGCTCGGCATCCAGTAACTGGTGACCCCTTTGGTTTAACAGATACTCATTAATTTCCATGTAAACGGAATGCCTTTTTTCCAGGTTCTCATGAGTAAGGAGTGCCGCGTCCAAATCTCCTTCGGATACAGCGTTAATCAACAGCCTTGATATCTCAAGATTCTCGCTCTTCAAGTACTCGATAATGTCTATCTTAAGCCAGTAGACACCGTCGCCCCAGCAAAGCAAGAACAGGTAATCGCCATCCGGAGATACACTCGCATCGATAGCATTGAGAGCATTTATGTGGTCGCCCATGCTCTTCGCTCTTGTCCACCCCTTGCCCGCTTCCTTATAACTAACATACAAACCATTTTCCGCCTTGCCGTGCATATCGCTACGGTGGATTATCATGAAACTCTCATCACCTGCCACATAAACGACATACTCATCGGCATCTGTATTTACTGACTCACCAAGATTAACGGGCTGGCCGTAATTGCCGTGGATGAATCGTGTGTAATATATATCTGCGCCGCCTTCTCCTCGAGGACGGTCTGAACTCAGGTACATTGTACCATCAGTGGTCACCATTCCGCCGAAATCATTATACGCAGTGTTAACCGGATAACCCAATCTTTGAGGCCTTGACCAGCCATCCTCGTTTCTTCTTACATACCAAGTATCAATATCCTTTGGCGGTCCTTTTGCATTCGCCGGCCGCGTCGAAAAAAAATACAGAGTGTCTCCTGTGTTGGAATAGAACGTTCCATTGTCACTGTAATCGCTTGAAAAAGAAGCGATCTGGGGTTCAGCCCAAACACCATTTTTCTGCAGCATGCGCCAGATCGAACAGCTCTTTCCAGCGACAGCGGGCAGTGTTCTGTTGGTGAAAAGAAGCTCGTTATTGTCCGGTGAAAAACGCACACACGTGTTTAGGTGAAACCCGTAGTCACTCCACACCGAAAACAATTCCGGGGCAAACGGTTCTGGTTTGTAGCCAGGGAGTCTTTGTCCAAGATATGCGCCCCGAAAATGGGTGAATCCGTCTCCAGTATTGCGCGCATTTGATACAGCTAGACTCAATAAGGAAATAACACACAGTGTATTTTTGAATGATGCTGCTATCTGCACGAACTAATTCTCAAGAAGATATTCTACTCAGAAGGTGCTCCGAATATCTTAAATACCTTGACTGCGCTTATCGTCGCCCCTGCTGTGAAGGCCTCCCCATCCTCGGAGATCCAGGTGCCGTCCGGCTTCTGGCGCTGGGCAAGTTCGGCAAGGCATTCACTAATGAAAGGATGTACCTTTGGCAGTCCGGCTCGGCCCAAACACTCCAGTGCCCAGGCAATCTGCGAATCAGCCCACTCATCGAGCGGCTTTTCCATTAAATATTTCAATCCCTTACTCACGATTTTTGCATAGGGGCGTCCGGCCAGGGCAAACGCGCTCACCGCAATCCACGTTGTGTGTCGAAAGCCAAAAAACCGCCCGGAATCTTCCTGATGGCTCACAAGGAAATATAACGCCTCCCTGAATTTCGGATCCTCAAAATGATGTTTTAAAGCCAACCAGTAACTAGCATATGCTGACAAGTAAAGCCGAGTACGCAAATCACCCGGTGTGATATAGGGGGATAAAGCATATTGTGCAATGGCTGGATCTTCATCCCATCCGCCATCGTCCTTTTGAACAAGGAGTAAATAGCCGAAAGCTCGTTCTGCTTGAGTGGATTCGGACAATCCCAACTCATCCAAATGCCAAATCGCTGACAAAGTGCTGTTCACGGCGCTCAAGTTACCCTTTTCCCAACCAAATGGGAAACCACCGTCCGGGCATTGAAGTTCTAAGAATGGTTGGATAAGATCATCGGCTGGTTTGACCCCACGGATTATCCATTCAGCGCGCGCTCTTTCGAGATCAGTACCCTTTAGTCTTAGAAAATCGATCGCCTTATCAATATTCATATTGTCCGACCTCATATGTAGGTTGGCACGAAGATAGATTTGCTGCATTGAAGTTGCGGGAAGTCTGAATACAATGACCGGCTATTGATTTAGCGCTCGTGCACACCATGCAAGGTAGACTGTAACTAAAAACATCGTGTTTGTCAAGACGCGGCACGCTACCCCAGGCGGTTGTTCAAAACCGACTACGGTAGAACACTATACGAATTTGCATCTTTACTTTTGCAGTAATCCTTATATAATGTAACAATATGATTGGTTCCCTTGAGAAACTTAGCTATACAACACTCTCTGCACTACTCATTTTTTGCTTATGCTGTCTTGGCCCGGCACAAACCCAAAGCGCGCCGGACAGCGGGATCTTCAAATACAAGCTTGAAGCAGGAAAAATCCTGCACTACACATCTCGTGGTAAACTAGAATACACCCGGGGCACAATGGATATGAAAGAGAACCTCGAAATCTGGGTGCTGGCACAAAACCCGGACAGCAGCTGGCGGCTCTTACTCCACAATACCGCTTCCGCGACGAGAAGGGAAGGAAAAGGAAAAAGCGAGGAACTGCCTGAAAATTCTGGCTGGGCATTCTGTGACTTCGATCCAAACGGCCAATACACGCGTAGCCGGGCAATGGATAATCTCGCGCTTTTTGATCTCTTCCTGCCGAACATATTCCCACCTTTACCTGCTGACTTTTCCGAAGAAACTCTCCACTGGCAATTCAATGACCGGATGTATGGCGAGTCTGCTCGGTTCACAGCTGGGAAACCCGATGCAGAAGAGCGCTCCTGGGTAATCAAGCTCCACCACATAACACCGCTCGATGAGGTGTACCTAATGACCCAAAAAGCCGATATCTATGTTGACGTTATTAAAGGAATTCCGATCTACAAAAAAGAAGAAGGTATCAGGGGCTATGGCTACTATGCTGGAAAAACCAACAGCACCGTAATTCTCGATTCCATTATCGATCTCAACAACTCATGGGCAGACCGATACGCCCGTGAACTGGTAGTGTTCTTAGGCGTTGATTCAGCCTATAACCACATCATGGAAGAGGCAGAGGCCAATCCCACGAAACTGGCTCTCGCGCGCAGCAGTGCAGAGTACCTTCTATCGCAAGCACGCACGAGAATCACCATCCCGGAAATAAGGGTGCAGATAGACAATATGATTAACCAGTTACCTGAAGACTTCGACCAAATCACCGAAGGGATAAAGAGACGCACAAAACTGATCAACAAACCCGCGCCGCGCTGGGAGGTTGAGGATTTTAGAGGCGAAAAGCATTCACTGGAAGAATTCCGGGGCAACGTTATCCTGCTCGATTTCTGGTACCGCGGCTGTCCGTGGTGCATAAGATCAATGCCTTTGATTGATCAAGTAGCAGAATATTTTAGGGGAAAGCCAGTGGTTGTTTTAGGTATAAACACAGATAAGAATCGCGAGGACGCACTCCTTGTCATAGAAAAAATGAACCCGAGCTATAATAACCTGAGCGGACGCGATCTGATCAAGAAATATGGCGTCACAAGTTATCCAACATTCATCATCATCGACCGGAATGGTTTGGTCCGTAGAATTAAGACCGGCTATGAAACCGGACTTGCGGACAAGCTTATTGAGATTATCGAATCGTTTTTGTAGTCTTCCAATATACTCGAAATAATCAAACTTTTATCAACCACACAGTCTCGATACATGCAATGGAATTTTAGCCACGTTGTCGGGCCTTCAATATCTCCATAGACCGCCGGGGATTGATGAGGACCCTGCCG
>JBAUFP010000347.1:0-2253 GCA_049679205.1 bacterium
AGGAAGGAGGTGAGCCACAGACAATTGTCTGGAGGAATATCGTAAGATTATAATCGTCGATGAAAAAGGGCATCTTTTCTGAGCATTAGTAAACAAGAGGAGGCTTTAATGAAAGACAAAAAGTTGAGATATACGTTTGTGTTCATAGCCCTGCTTTGTCTCGCAGCGGTTGGGAACACTACCGAGGCCGAAACCCCGCAAAAAGAGACACCCACTATTCATCTTGAATTGACCCCGGAATCGGCTCCGGTTATTTATCCGATGCGCCAGGAATTTGTCGATAGCTTCGAAAGAGCAGCCATTGCGCCATGGACAACCGGCGGTGATGTGCTTTCGGGCCTATGGGCAATAAGAGACACCGCGGATACATATGGTCCGCAAGCACCGGCATGGGCAGGATACCAGTACCCCGGACATCCGGCAACTGATGTCTCGGTATACCCCTCACCCGGCGCTAACCCGGGCTACCTTACCTGGCTTGCTTCACCGGCGATCGACATCACTGGCTGGCCAGCCCTGTATGTTTCATTCAGCTACTGGGCTGACCTTGAAGGCGCGGCAACGAATTTTGACGGTGCGATTGTGGAAATCTCACCTAACAATGGTGTTACCTGGCTGCAGGTTGACTCAACTGCAACTGGCCATTTGAACCCGACATATGATGCGCAGCTCGCAAACACCGGGCAGCTGCTCACGCGATGGGCATACTGCTACACGACCAATCCGGATTGGATCAAAGTCAGCTCACAGGATCTGATCGCACTTGGGTACGTTGCCGCTGGCAATCAGGTCCAGGTTCGTGTCAACTTTGCGTATGACGCGCTATCTGGCGGACAGGGCTTCTTTATTGATGACTTCCGCGTCGCCGATACACCACCACCCGACTTGCAGCCCCCCAATATTGTACATTCTCCACTCCCGGATACTGTTGACACAATTAGCAATTATACGATATCCGCGACGATAACTGATCCCGGATCAGGGGTGAATCCGGATTCGGTATTACTACACTACGAGATCGAGGGCGGAGCAATCCTTGATGTCAACATGACCTCTACCGGCATGGATACCTACGAAGCTGACATCCCGGCTCAGACCTGGCACACTGATGTGTATTACCGTGTCAAGGCCGCGGACTCAGCCGGCAACTGGGGACAGACCCCGCTCTATAACTTCGAGGTAACCAACGCCCAAACCATTATCTACGACGATAACCAGCCGAATTTCGGGCCGGTAGTAGTCAATGCCGGAGATGGTTCCTTCACGCGATTCGTATTCACCGACGTGGGTATTGACAGCGGGTTAGTACACCAGCTTAAAGTTCTATTAGATAACGCTGGTCAAGTAGACGTCCGTCTCTACCAGGCAGTAGGCGTTGCCGCGCCAGGTCCTTTCATCGACTCGATCGCCGGGTACATGTCACCCGGATACCAATGGTCAACGATCGACCTCACCGACCTAAACATAACAACGGCAAATCCGCTTGGCATATTCGTAGGCTACATCATGATCGACGACTCGGTGGGTGTCGCGCGTGACGCCATTCTCGATCATCCTGCACAGATGTGGAACTACATCAGTAATGCCTGGACACCCGAAGCATCCGGTGACTTCCTGATGAGATTGAAGGTGATCCCGCTTGATGGTCCGGGTATTGATGAAAACACTAACAAACCGTTCTCGGTCTTCAACCTCGCACAAATTACGCCCAACCCGGTCAAGACGACCGGCGTGATTGGATATCAGCTGCCGACTGCCCAGCGCGTATCGCTCAACGTGTATGACGTAGCGGGAAAGCTGGTCAGAACTCTGGTTGACGAGACTGCCGAAGCCGGCACATATCAAGTTGTCTGGGATGGGCGCGATGCACGCGGTAACCAAGTCGCAAGCGGCGTTTATCTCTATCGGCTACAGGGTGAAAACGAAAGCGCTGCCAAGAAGCTCATTTTCGTGCGCTGATCAGTTTTATATTATAAAAAAGGGGCAGATATCTGCCCCTTTTTTATTTAGAACTCCTCATCTACCGTGAAAAAATTCTCAGCGGTAGAGAATTCTCTTCACCTTGGAAACATAGTTCTCAATCTGCGTCCGGTCCCTGGATTCTCCGATGACCCGCACCAGATGCTCGGTCTGAGACGGTCTAATATGCAGCCAATAGTTGCGGCCCACAATCTTCACGCCGTCGGTGCAATCTAGTTTACCGCGGAAGGCATCGATAATCGTCTCTTTCCTCTCCTCAAACTTTTCCCTGCC
>JBAUFP010000348.1:0-3756 GCA_049679205.1 bacterium
TCAGTATCTTGATTTCGCGCTGATAAAAAATGGCTTTAAATACCTAAAAAGGGAAGTCACCGCGGTAATACCACTCGATGCGGCTGAACCATTGTCAACGTTCCACGGAGATGCCCGCCGTTCGACAAAAAAAGCCATACGCGAAGGTGTGAAGGTGAGGATTTCTGAAGACTATGCCCGTTTCTACGACATCCTGAAACACAATCTGGGCATGCGGCATAATGTCACACCTACGCATTCTCTGAGTGAACTCATGAAACTACAGAAAATCTTCCCGGATAAAATACAACTCTTCGGCGCTTACCTGAAAGACAAGATGCTCGGCGGCATTGTTGTATTTGAAGCCAACACAAGGGTGATCCTGGCTTTCTATATCAGCCATGACGCCAAGTATCAGAATTACCGGCCGGTCAATCTGCTCCTCTATGAAGTGATCAAATGGGGACGCAACCAGGGGTTTAAATACCTTGATCTGGGAACTTTTACACTCAACATGACGCCGAATTGGGGGCTTGGCCGGTTCAAGGAAAACTTTTCAGCCCGGGGCTTTTTGCGTGAGACATATGAACTGATGGTTTAATGGAATCGTATTCGTGGATCGTAGTTCGTATTCGTCAACAGACTTTGAAAGTAAGTATCAGTGAAAAAAGATAAGATACGGTTGGGACACGGTTCGGGCGGGTTACTGATGTCCCAGCTCATCAAAGAAGTCATCCTCAAACACTTCGACAACAAGATCCTGCAGCGCCTTGAAGATGCCGCGGAATTGCCAACACTCAACGAAAAGGTTGCGTTCACGACCGATTCTTATGTTGTAGATCCCATATTCTTTACGGGTGGCGACATTGGCAAACTGGCAATCTGCGGGACAATCAATGATCTTGTCATGAAGGGCGCCGTGCCCAAGTACCTTTCGCTTTCACTCATAATCGAAGAAGGCTTTGCCCTTGCTGATCTCGGTACAATTCTGAAATCTGCTGCCCGTACTGCGCGTAAAGCCGGCGTGAGCGTGGTTTGCGGTGATACCAAAGTAGTGGAAAAAGGAAAGGCCGATAAGATCTTCATCACCACTTCTGGTGTCGGTATCATCAAACAACACCTGGGCAGGGATCGGATCCGGGCCGGCGACCGCATAATGATCAGCGGCACCATAGGCGACCATGGTATCGCGATCATGAATGAACGACTCAAACTCGGCCTAGAATTCAGCGTGAAAAGCGACGTCGCGCCGTTAAACGCAATCGTCGAGAAGATTCTTAAAAGCAGCAAAGGCGTCCATTTCATGCGTGATCCCACAAGGGGCGGTGTTGTGTCGGTACTGAACGAAGCAGTCGATGGTACTGGCTTTGGCATAATCATCGATGAGAACACGCTGCCCATCAAACGACAAGTAAGAGGCGCGAGTGAAATCCTCGGCCTTGATCCTTTGTATATTGCCAACGAAGGCAAGTTTGTCGCGGTGGTCGATCACAAACATGCCGCAAGAATTTTGAGCAGTGCTAAAACCCACCCCCTCGGCAGGAACGCGGCTTTGGTCGGTAAAGTGGTGCGCGAGCCAAGAGGTGTCTGGTTAAAAACACAGATCGGAGGCATTCACCCTTTACTACAACTAGAGGCTGAAGGGCTGCCGCGTATCTGCTAGGCACTGAAGGCACTGAACACAGAAATACAAAACACAGAAAGCACAGAAAGAAAGAACACTGAAGGCACAGAAGACACAGAAAGACAAGAACACAGAATCGGTGATACGCGGCGTTGACTGGTTACCTTCTCGACAAGCTCGAAGCATAATCGTTCAACGATTTTCGTGTGTTATTTGCGTTCGATAATATGAATATCACGAATACGATTAACGCATCACCAATACGATGCTGTCTCGATACTGCGAACGAAGTGATCCTGCGCCGATTTTACCCACATCTTTGATTTGGCTGTAAAATCGAGTGTCCTCGTACTTCGCCAGAAGTACGGGACGAACGAAGTGATACTGCAAATGAAATGATCCTGCGTTCGTCTTGTATTCTTGACTTCTCTATACACGGAGCTATAATCGTAGAAAAAATATGCAGATTTCACGAGCATTTGACGAAATGTTCATGCAACACGCGCTCAACCTGGCGACTGAAGGTTGGGGCCGGACCGGAATAAACCCACTGGTCGGTGCCGTTATAGTAAAGAACGGCAGAATTGTCGGTCAAGGTTTTCACCGTAAGATCGGCGAAGCCCATGCCGAAGTCATTGCCCTGACCGAGGCCGGAATTCAGGCCCGCAACGCCGATCTATACGTGAATTTAGAGCCTTGCTGTGTGCACGGATACACCCCGCCTTGTGTGGATGCCATCATCGCAAGCAAGATAAAACGGGTCATTGTTGGAGCTATTGATCCTAATCCAGCGGTCAACAGGAAAGGGATTAAGAAACTACGGGATCACGGTATCACAGTGGACATAGATGTTCTGCATGAACAATCTAACGAACTGAACCGATGGTACCGCAAGTATATTATGAAAAGAATTCCCTATGTAATTCTCAAGATCGCCACTTCCGAAAACATGAAAATCTCCGGCTTCAGCACAAGATACATTACATCAGAAGATTCACTGAGATATGTTCATGCCATTCGTAGCCGGGTTGGTGCGATTATGGTCGGAATAAATACGGTGCTTGCGGACAACCCTTTTCTTACCGACCGCCTGGTCGGGCGGCATGACCCGATTCGGATCGTGATTGATCCTCATCTGGAAATACCCTTAGATGCTAATTTCCTGACCCCCACTGCCCGGCGCATAATCATTACGAAACCAAACAATACATCGACAAAGATCTCCGCGCTGAAAGAACTCGGTGTCGAGCTTGTCTACCTCGACGCAGACCACTATACGACGCGCGAATTGCTCGTGAATATCGGCATGTTGAAAATTGGTTCGGTACTGGTCGAAGGCGGCGCAGAAACATTCACGAGTTTCTTAAAAGAAAGTAACTACGATGAATTATACCTATTCGTGGCGCCGACAACGGTGTCAGAGGGCATCAAGATAGAAATCGATCAAGCGATCCTTACTGGATACTCACCAGAGAGGATCGGGAAGGATCTATTATATCATGTTTACCGGAATAATTGAAGAAAGAGGAAGAATCCTCTCTGTTTCAAAAGGCAAGGTCCAGAAGATCGCTATCGAATCCGGCTTGGAGGTCCGCAGCGGCGACAGCGTAGCCATCCAGGGTATATGTCTGACTGTTACCGAGCTCACAAAAAATGGTTTTATTGTTGATGTCATGCGCCAGACCCGGGGCGTGACAACCCTGACTGAATGGCGTGCTGGCGATCATCTAAATCTGGAACGTGCCCTGCGTATTGGTGATCGTCTGGGCGGACACATCATGCTCGGACATATTGATGAGGTTGGCAAGCTGGTCCGTGTAAAATCAAACGAATATTTCTTTAAAATAAACCCGGAGAATGCTTCCTATATTGTGCCCAAGGGTTCCATTGGCATTAATGGCGCCAGCCTGACAATAGCATCAGGCGCCAACAATATCTTGTCGGTCTCCTTGATACCCTTTACTCTGAATAACACAACACTTGGCGAATTACGCACGGGCGCGCGGGTCAATATCGAGTATGATTACTTAGCCAAATTGCTGCAGCGATAGTAGTCTTTGGCGCCTGCCCCATGATCTGAATCGGGAATTCAGTTCATCTGAATCTCAACTGTACCAATTGAGTCTTTAAGGTAAAACTCAGAACCCCTCACC
>JBAUFP010000349.1:0-15371 GCA_049679205.1 bacterium
CCCCGGCAGTCCTACGAATCAATTCTAATCATACATAGAAAAAACTCCTTGTCAACAAACACTACTCACCTACCCACGCCCGCAGTTGCCCAATTCATTGGACACGTTTGATAAATCAAACAACTACCAAACCACGACACATGTAGTTGCCCAATTCATTGGGCTTTTTGGGCCCCATACATTAGCATATTTGATAAATCAAACAACTACAAAATCATCATGTTAAACAAATACTTGAATTCAGCTATATTTGGTTTATAATACCGTATGGTTCGGATTGTCGCCAGTAAAGATAAAAGGATCTCTATTGGTAGCAATATTAGCGCGATCAATGACCAAACAATAGATGATTTTTTGGAATTCCAGTTCTACAATGATATCTCGAAAACCCGGTGTATCCAATTAAAGGCAAACGGCAGATCAAGAACAGTGATTTACAAACCACGCCAGGAGATCGCGGTCACCCTTAAGTCACCGCGTTACCGCCAGTGCACTAATCACTGTGATTTTTGTTTCATCAACGGTCTACCCAAAAATCTGAGGAAAGAACTGTATTTCCGAGATGATGACTACCGCTTATCGTTTCTCTTTGGCAATTTCCTGAGCCTCACCAATGTGAATGAAAGTGATATAGCGCGCATCAGCAGGCTAAGATTATCACCACTATACGTGTCGGTGCATACCACAAATCCAAAACTCCGCGCCAAACTGTTTAAGAATGAACAAGCCGCCGGCATTTTGGAAACAATGAAGAAACTTATCCACAGCGATGTGAAAATCCATTGTCAGATTGTCGTAATTCCCGGCATCACCAGCGGACGAAGTCTTGTAAGGACTATCGAAGACCTCAGCCAAATGCATCCGGGAGTACAGTCAATCGGAATCGTGCCCGTCGGCAAAACGAAGAATGTGAAAGGAATTCCTTCGGTCACCAAAAGAATGGCCCAGTCGATAATCAAGATCGGTCACCAGTTTCATAAACGCTTTCGTAAGAAATACCGAACGGGACTCGTATATCTTGCTGATGAACTTTACATCAAAACCGGAAATCCGATACCCGACCGATATTACTATGACGACTTACCCCAATACGAAAACGGTATCGGCATGGTCCGTACCTTGCTCAAAGAGATAGAGCAGATAAAAAGAATTAAAGGCTCAAAAGGTAGATATCTAATTTTGACCGGGGTATCAGCTTATCCTTTCCTGGAAATCATGAAGGCGAAATTCGAACCAGGCATCCGGGTCGATGTTCTGCCCGTGAAAAATGAATTCTTCGGTCCCACCGTGACTGTGTCTGGCTTGCTCAGTGGTCGTGACCTGAAGGAAAAAATCAAAAGACTAACAACGAAATACGACCGGATCATTCTGCCTCTAAACTGCGTAAATGATACAAAAAGATTTCTCGACGATGAAGTATTGAGTGACCGCCATGTAGTGATCGCGCCAGCCAGCATCAAGGAGTTGCTCAAGTGCCTACAGTAGTGATTGTCGGAAGGAAAAACGTGGGTAAATCAACCATATTCAACCGGTTAACCGGTATGAGACTGAGCATCGTCCATAAAGACCCAGGGGTTACACGTGATCGCGTCTATACTGAAGTCGAGTGGTGTGGTCAATCTTTCGGTTTGGTTGATACTGGTGGTTTCTTTCCTGACGAAGAATTTCTCTTGGCGCGAAGTATTCAAAAACAGATAGAAGTAGCCTTGCAGGAAGCGGATCTGGTATATTTCGTTGTCGACGGCCGTACCGGGCCGAAGCCAGCCGATCAAGAGATCAGTGAAGAACTGAGAAAAACCAGCAAAAGGATATTCCTTATCGTGAACAAGATAGATGACCAGAGATTCGAACATCATGCTTCGGAATTCTACGAGCTCGGCTACGATGATGTATTTCTGGTTTCGGCTGAGGCCGGCAAAGGATTCGGTGATGTTCTTGATGCAACATTGAAGGCACTACCCGCTTCAAAACCCACCAAGGATTCAACATTGATCAAACTACTGATCCTAGGTCGTCCCAATTCAGGCAAATCCACACTATTGAATGCAATCCTGAAAGAAGAGAGGGCGATAGTGGACGCGCAACCCGGCACGACGCGGGATCTGATTAACGCACGGTTCAGCCATAAGGGAAGTGAATTAGAAATAATCGATACGGCGGGCATAAGAAAACGTGCTCGTATCAAGAACCCCATTGAGTTCTATTCCGTGATGAGGGCGATCAACATGATCGACAGAACGGATATAACCATCTTAATCTTCGACACGACGACGGGCACGGTCCTCCAGGATCAGCATTTGGCCTCACTCGTCCTCGCCAAGGCAAAGGGACTGATTATTGCGCCCAACAAAATCGACATGATTGAAAGGAAAAACCATCAAAGAATCATCGCCTCGACTGCACAATCTCTACCGTTTCTAGAGTTCGTGCCCGTCGTGCCAATATCTGCAAAGGCTCATACTAATATCGAAACGTTGATGCAGAAAGTTCTGGAAATTTACCGAGAAAGCGGTAAAATAGTGTGTAAACGGGTACTCGAAGATATGAGCAAGACGCTGAAACCACCGCCTCGTGGCGAAATAATCAAGTTAAAGCAAATCGGGCAGCGGCCACCCGTGTTCCACGCAACTCTTACCACAACAGTAAAGGAAAGTTACATAAGGTATCTCCGAAACACAATACGGCATTATTTCGGCTTTGCTGGTACTCCAATTCTCATTAAAACAAATACAAGAATCCGCCGCCGGAAAAGGTAACCGATGATATATGCCTTATCTTTCATAATCGGTTTTGTTTTCGGCATGATCCCTTTCTCGTATATGCTTGGGATGATGCGCGGTGTGGATTTGAGGAAAACAGGTAGCGGAAATATCGGCGCCACTAATCTTGGTCGTACATTGGGTTTTGCCTTTTTCACAGTTGGATTTGTACTTGATGCAATGAAAGGCGTGATACCGGTCATACTCAGTCATTCGCTCTTCGGTACTGGTACGCTGGCCGGTGCCGGCGCTATACTAGGACACGTATTCAATCCATTATTCGGTTTCCATGGCGGCAAGGGTGTTGCCACAACCATCGGTGTTGCGTCGGCACTCATGATTAAATCCTTTGCGCTTGCACTTGGAATCTGGCTCATAGTCTATCTCACGACTTTTTTCGTTTCCCTGGCGTCGGTCTGTTTTGCTATCGCCCTACCTATATTATCAATTCTACTCGGTGAGGGCACGACCGGGGACCGCGTGCTCTTCATTCTAATCGCGATTCTTGTCATATACGCACACCGTGCAAACATCAAGCGGTTTATCAACAGGAAAGAACCAAAGACAATTTTCTGGGGGCGAAAATGAAGATAGGCATCCTGGGTTGCGGTAACTGGGGATCGGTTTTCGGCATCATGCAACACAACAACGGACATGAGGTGAAGATTTGGGAATATGATAAGGAGCGCGCCGAGCACGTTGAGTCTACGCGCAACAACGAGCCATTTCTGGTAGGCCAAAACATACCGGCCGGCATCCGCGTCGGATCAAATATTGACGATGTTTTGTCCGATGTTGATCTGACTGTCTTCGCCATACCCTCTCAAGTATTGAGTAGTGTAATCAAATCAATAAACGCAAACGTACCCACCAGCAAATACTATCTCAGTTTGACCAAGGGAATTGAAATTAAAACACTGCGTCGGCCATCTGAGATAATTAGTGAGTTGGATGCAGCCAGAAACAGGACATATGTCCTGTCGGGTCCATGCATTGCCAACGAAATTATCAGAAATGAACCAACCGCCGTAGTGTTGGTCGGACCAGACCAAGCCGCCGCCCAAGAACTGCAACATCAGCTCTCGACCGACAATTTCCGTATCTATCAAGGCGATGATATTATTGGTGTTGAACTGGGCGCGGCGATCAAGAATGTTATGGCAATCGGCTGTGGTATCAGTGATGGTTTAGGTTATGGAATTAATGCCAAGGGTGCTCTGATAACCCGCGGGATTGTCGAAATGCAGCGCATTGGAGTAGAAATGGGCGCCAAGGCAAGGACATTCTGGGGGTTATCAGGATTTGGTGATCTGGTAACCACCGCATTCAGCGAGGAATCAAGAAATCACATTCTGGGCAAGAAAATAGGCACGGGCAAGAACCTTGACCAAGCCAGCCGGGAAATGATCATGGTTGCCGAAGGCGCACCCACCGCCAAGGCGGTTAAGATCATTGCGGACCGGCATCGTATCGACATACCCATATGTGAAGCCGTATATTCAATATTGTTTCAAGAGGAAGCGCCTAAGAAAGCAATCCGGGATTTAATGAGTAGACCGTTGAAGTATGAATAGCAATTGCAGTCGTTAAGGGAGGCACATGGTTGACAAGGAATTTTTCTCGATCAAGGAAGTGGCTGACATGTTAGAACTCAAGCCATACATATTGCGTTATTGGGAGAAGGAATTTTCAATACTACGACCAAAAAGAAACCGGGTCGGACGTCGATATTACACCAAAAAAGATACGGATATTGTACGTATGATAAAAAACATACTGTATGACCAGGGTTACACCATTGCAGGAGCGAAAAAAAAGATCCTCCAGATAATCGAAGGTCCAGAGCAACTATCACTACCGTTAAGGAGCAGGAATAAATTTCTGCGTGAGTTAAAGGACGAACTGCAGAAAGTAAGTAGTCTGTTGAAATAGGAATTCTATTTTTGGTTAACGTCTAAGAACGCAATAGGGATCGCATAATATACCTGGCTAATCTTCAGTAAGTGTTGTCAATTTCTGCACGGCTTGATTCTTTAGAACCGCAGATTCGGCAATCATATTTGCCTGCAAATAATACTCTCTACCTCCCGACTTGTCGCCTATCCTCACCGAGGCATCCCCCGCGCGCAGCAAGGCTTGCGCCGCAGCTTCCCTGTTTTGCTTGGCAATTTCGCACGCTTTCAGAAAATGCTGTCGGGCGGCGGTGAATTCTTCAATGTCGAAATATAGGTTTCCGAGCTCCATATATAGTTCTGCCCGGTCGCTGATTCTCTCACTCACTCCGAGAAGCATTTGGATTGCGGAATCATAATCGCCCTGACTTCTCAATGCTCTGGATTGCAGCATGTACGCATCGGCAAGATAAATAGACTTCGGGTATTCAGAAATCAAACGCTCCACCATCGCAATCGATTCCTTGATTTGTCCGAGCCGGTCATAAATATCAGCAATTTTCAGTATTGCACTCTCACGATATGTTTCTGAGTTAAGCAAGAGGTTGTAGTAATAAAGCGCCGAATCGTATTTCGCCTCCTCGACCCATAGCGCGCCGAGTTCATTGGCCGCGTAGAGCCGATATTCGGCCGCGCTCTCACTCAGCAACAGTGATCTCAGTGAATTCACGAGTTCAAACTCATTGGCTATTGCCTGACTGGCCTGTACCCTCAGGATCATTGCCTCAATCGCCACCTCCGTGCCAGGGTAATCTTCAATCATCCTGTCTATTTCACTCATACTTTGATAGTATCGTTCTTTATCATAAAGCAATTTTGCGATATGCAGTTTGGTCCGCGCAATAAGTTTAGAGTTTGGGTTCTCTCTGATATATCTCCTCAGGACATCGATCAGTGATGGATGTTTATGTAAATAATGTTTCGTTTCGTATATCCTTAAAGAAACCTCGCTAGCGATATCTTCAGAGGGGTTGTATTGCCCGACGTGATTATAGGCATTAAGCGCACTTCCGTAATCGCCTAGATTGAAATACGAATTTCCGATTTCCTGCAGCGCGGAAGCCACGTAGACTGATCTCGGAAATCCATCAACAAGTTCTCGCCAGAAGGTAATAGCGTCACGATATTCTTTGCGTTTGAAGTTGATCGACGCAAGAATATACAAGGTGCGGTCTGCATAGTGAGATCCAGAAAACCGTTCTCTATGCCTTAACAACTTTGTCTCTGCTTTACCCCACAAACCCAAGAAGTATTCGGTCCTACCTCTGTAAAATAGGAAGGCATCAATTGAATCGGGCAGGTCTTTGAAATACACTCGTGCCGAATCAAATCGAGCCTCATCACTGAATATACTGCCCATCATAAAGCATGCATTATCATCGGAAGCAATTTTCAAATACTCACGCAGATACTTCCTCGCCTTATCTAAATGCCTCAATTGGACGAGTTGCCTGCCGGATTCCAAAAGACCTGAATGCCTAAGCGCTTCATCTGAGCTATAACCAATAACGGTATCCAACAGGGCAAGGCTTTCCCGGCTTCTACCTAATTTAGCATAAGTGAGGGCCAAGCCCATCTCCCGATAACCGAAAAAATCATCAACCTGATTATAAAGACGGAGCGCATATTCATACTTGCGCTCGGAAAAACTGCCTCGTGCCTCGTCCAGAAGCTGATAGTCCGAGATATGACTCATCAGATGCTTTTTTCCTTCGTTATCCGGTATTTTTTGCAGATAAGGCTTTGCTTCGGTAATCCTGTTCTGTTTCAAATAGATCAAACCAAGGTAGTAACAAGCTTGCCAAATATCACCCCGCACTTTGCAGAATTCCTCGAAATTGCGCGCCGCCCGGTCATAATCGCCCAGCCGATAATACGCAACACCAAGATAGTAATGAGCCTCAGGCTTAACCTGATTTATGCGCTCAAAGAGTGCGATACTCCTATCCAGATCACCGTGAACGAGGCGGTATATTCCAGCCTGATACCAGTCTTCATAACTCGGGTCAGTGGCAACCTCAATCTCGTAAAACCTTGCCCAATCCCGTATATCACCCGCTTCCGGGCTTACTGCCAAGAGTAGACCGATCGTAAAAAATATCCTACTCAAGGGGAACCTCTGAGGTAAATATCTTCAAGAGCTTACGCGGGGCGCGCGAAAAAACGAATTGTATTTGATAGCCCGCATATATCGGATGCTCTGCAATTCTGGCAAAATACCGAAGCACCAGGCAATCACTGGTTTCATCAAAGGCGGCGAATTTAAATTTATACTCCTTATGGGGTATTGTGTAAAATCTATTACTTATTATATCCAAAATAACCATTGCATCTTTTTCGATTTCCGCCCGGAGATCTTCAACCAATTTATCATATTCCCTACCGCTACCCAGGAATTTGAGCCGGCCGTGATAGGTGTCCTTATAAACGATGCTGAAATCTCCAGCGCGTATCCTGCTTAATTCACTATTTCTTTTACACGAAAAGTCAATCGCAATAATGAGTAAAATCCAGATCACACTCCAAGGTCTTTTCACTATTCGGCTCTTGGATGGGCTTTAGTGTAAATGTCCTTAAGACGCTTGGTCGTAAGGTGGGTATAAATCTGCACCGTAGAGAGCGATGCATGGCCGAGCAGTTCCTGTACTGCCCTGAGGTCAGCACCGCGTTCAAGTAAATGAGTGGCAAAACTGTGTCTCAGAATATGTGGGTTGGTGCCTGAAGACCGAGCAACCCTCGATAAGTGTTTGCGCACAATACGCTGCAGCGATCTGGTTGTCAGACGCCGGCCGCGGTAATTTAGAAACAACGGTGTCTTTACCCCACGGTCTCCTTCATGTGGTTTGCGGCACGGCAAGTATTTGAGAATCGCCTCTCTTGCTCTTCTCCCAAGTGGCAGTATCCGCTCTTTGCCACCCTTACCCATTACCCGTATCTCTTCCTGCTGAAGATCGACATCATCGACGTTCAGCCCGGTCAGTTCACTCGCACGCAGTCCACACGAGTATAATACTTCCATTATTGCCGAGTCTCTCGGGTCTTCAATTTTAAGGCTCTCTTCAACCTGTTCATAAGTAAGAAAACCCGGAAGGTGTTTTTTCTTCTTGGGCGTTTTGATCACATCGGCCGGGTTTTCAGAAATCAAGCCCATCTTCTTAAGGGTCTTGAAAAATGATTTCAGGCTGGACAGTTTTCTTGCAACGGTAGTTCTATCAAAACCATATTTCAGCAGAAACGCGATATAATAAGACACGACATTGCTATCTATCTCGGCGATATTATTGTCATTTAAAAAATCAATGAAAACTTCGATATCCCTCTGATATGCCTTTATCGTATGTTCAGAGTAGTTTTTTTCCTTCCTGAGGTAGTCAATGAAATCGAATAGTTTTTCCGCAAGGTAACCAGTATCCATACATTAACAATCAATTCTATTACTTATGCTGTTATTGTCAAGGTTTATACGGCACGTCAAGAAATCTGGAATCGCCACGCGTTTATGTGTTAATGATTCTGATTACTTCAACCTCGAGAGCCTTTTCTTGAGCTGTTCAATCCTCTCAACCGGCATGGGATCAACACCTAATGCCAGGGCTAAGTAGTAACTAATGAAATCACCGAGCATTATGGTATAGAAGACCTGTTGCAGGCTGTTTCCTCCTTTTGGCTGCACTTCCATAATATCAGGAATTTCACCTTTTATCAGAACCTTCAGTAGCCGGTGCCGGATTTTGTTCCGGGTATGTGCCACCGGATCACTAAGGAATACCAGTAACGTATCGGCGTTGAATTTTCTCGGTCTACCCAAGCCTACAATTTCATTATGATTCATCTCGGGTGCCAAAACCTTGGCATTCTCGTTAAATTGACAGCGCCAGCGATTAGCCACTGGTACAAAGGTTGATGAATCAACATAAATGATGATTAGCTTGTCAAAAAATCTCCTCGCGATCCTTCGGGCCTTGCTTTCAATAGCATCCCGTTGTCGAACAAGGAAGGCGGACAATTGGAGCAGTTCTTTACGGGGATCGGATTTTATTAAATTTGCCTGGTGCATCACTATCGGTAACGGCGCAAATAGATAACCTAATGCACCCCGCGGTGGCAGCCCTGGTGGCACCTTGATTTTGTGGTTGGCCTTTTTCTTAAAGAGTTTGCCATCCGATGATAACAGCACCATATCGATTCCTCGCTTTGAAAGCTGCCGGTAGCTACTAAGTGTTTCCTCAGTATTTCCCGAATAGCTAACCAGAATCGCCAGTGCATTTTTGTCAACAAAGCCCGGTATCGTATAATCTTTATTAGAAATCACCTGAATCTGCGGGTACAATGCAGCAACTATATCACCACTGATACCCGAACCACCCATGCCACAAATCAAGACCTTATCGTAAACCCTTTTCCTGCAAGAATACTCGGGCACTAACCCCACTGCGGCAGATATCTGATTGGGCAACGAATAGATTATCTCACGCATCATTTTATGCCCCCAATGCCCGGAAATTTCTTGGCTATCGTACGCCGCAGGAATTTCTTGACCTCACCGGCACTCCGGAACTTGAGTGCCCTTACACCAATTTCCTCACACTCGGGTACGGTCAGGGCACGCAGAATCATCTTTGCTTTTGGTATCGCTGCTGGACTCATCGACAGTTCATCGATACCGAGGCCGACAAGCAAAGGAATTGCCAAGGGATCTGCTCCGAGTTCTCCGCATATACCGACCCATATATGCGCCTTATGTCCGGCATCAATCACTTGTTTTATGAGCCGTAACACAGCAGGGTGAAAATGATCAAACAAATGGCTGACCCTTTCATTACCGCGATCAACCGCAAGAACATACTGGGTTAAATCATTGGACCCGATACTAAAAAAATCAACATGTGCGGCCAGCTGCGCACTCAATATCGCCGCGGATGGGGTTTCTACCATTATGCCCACCTGGATATGATCGTCAAAATCGATTTTCTCTTTCTTCAGTTCCTTCTGTACCTGCTCAAGAATAGCGTTAGCCTGCTTGATCTCCTCAAACGTCGAAATCATGGGATACATAATCCTTATGTTTCTGTTAACCGATGCGCGCAAAATTGCCCGTAACTGGATCTTGAAGAAATCCACGTCATCAAGACTGACCCGCACCGCACGCCAACCGAGAAATGGATTGGCTTCATGGTAGTCCGAAAATATCTTATCGCCACCCAGGTCATAGGTTCTGATTATCACCGGATCGGGTTTCATCTTTTTTGCCAGCTCGTCATAAACGCGGAATTGTTCCTCCTCAGAAGGATTGCCGCGGCGCGTGAGATAGAGAAATTCGGTACGGAACAATCCGATTCCCATAGCCCCGTATTTCTTGGCATGGATATACTCAACAAAGAATTCGATATTCGCGGATATATCTAATTGACGCCCATCGCGTGTTTTCGCCGGCAGTTCACAATACGGGGAGAGCATTTTCTGGTACTCGATTTCTTTTCTTATTTCTCCCTTATAAAATTGGATTCGACCCGGAGTCGGGCTCTTAATAAGAATTCCCCGGTTACCATCGAGTATTACCTTCTCACCATTTTCTATCTTACCGATTAAACCCTCAACTCCAACGACCGCCGGAATCTCCAAAGCCCGTGCCGTGATTGCGGTATGAGAAGTCCTACCCCCGACCTCAATCGCGATACCCAAAACCTTACCGGGGTCGATCAACGCTGCTTCTGACGGTGAAATGTCATGGCCGACAAGCACTGATCCCTGCGGCACTTCGACAACCGAAGCATGAGTCAAACCAACCAGATTCCTCAGTACCCGGTTTCCCACATCCCAGATATCAGCAACCCGCTCTCTGAAGTACTGGTCCTTGCTAGCACACAGTTTCCCGGCATACTCAGTGAGAACCCGGTGGTAGACATACTCAGCGTTTTTCTTTTCAGACTTTATTCCCCTCTTAACGGTTTCGATTATTTCACGATCTCTGAGCATAAGTATCTGCGCATCAAGGAATTGAGCGAAATCACCACCTATTTCTGCATTAATACGGTCTTTGATATTATTCAACTCCTTTTTGGTCTTTGCCAGAGCGCTCAAGAACCGTTCTATTTCCTCTTCCAGGTATATCGCAGGCACGGACGTCGGCAGAATCTTGATATCCCCTGTCTCGTAAACGAAAACCGTGCCCTGGGAAATACCCTTGGAAACCGCAATTCCCTTTAATATTCTTTCTTTAGCCATTAGTCCTGCCCTTCCAAGATGTTTCTTAAGGCATCAATCGCCTCTTTTTCATCCTGACCTTCAGTCGTCAATACAACCTTGCTGCCCTTTTCGCAGGCCAGCGTCAAAATACCCATAATACTCTTTCCGCTCACCTGTACCCCATTTTTCATTATTGTTACGTCACTCTTGAATTTCTCGGCAAGTTTTACGAACCGTGAAGCCGGCAGCGCATGCAAGCCGTTTTCGTTACGTATAGTAATCTTTTCCTTTTTCATATATTACACTAACCCAATAATGAAAATCAAGAGTAGAACCGATATGATGATCAATACTGCCGAGTATCTTCTTGTCAACATTATCATGAACAACGCGGTCAATGGTATCACAAGGAGATACTGGACATTAACCGTAACCAAAGAGATCAAGAGCCCGCTGAGTAACGCACCAACCGCCTCAAAAATCAACCGCACCAGTTTAAATCGTCTCGTCTTGAGAAGGTAGATGACATTCCACCCCATGCTGTAGCCGTCATTAATCCCCTTAACACGGTGAAACAGATGGAAAATGTTGTAAACCACAAGAAATGTAATTGGTCCCACGACTCCGTAGTGGACGCCCAAAATGACCGCCAGCAGAAGCAATGCCGGACGCAGCGTCCGCCAAAAGAGTAGATCGCCGGCCGAAGCAAAACTGGTTTGGGCGACAGCCAGAAATCTCTTCATTTCTTCGGGCGAAGCACGACCTTCATCATACGCCCTAACCGTTGCGCCCACAATATAGGATACCATATACGGATGTGTGTTGAACAATCCCTTCTGTGTTCTGACGATCTCTTCTCTTTTCTCTTCCCCGACGCCCGCGATCAAACCCGACAAAAAACCCATACTCTGCATGGACGGAAACGACCATGACGTTTGAATGAACAAACTCTGCCAGAATATTCTTAAAAGACGGCTAAAGCTAAGCCGCATATGCCTCCTATGAGCAAATATATCACTGTTTTCACCTTCACGAAAAGATAAAAGCTGTTGGCTAATCCTATACTCACTCCGATTATCGCCAGGGTATCTTGTGTGATTTGAGGAAAAACATCGGGGACAACGAGTAAACTGGATATGAGATAAAGTGGCAGGAATAGACACAACCCTCTAATGAAAGCAGTTGCCAGGCCCGTGGTATGACAGATGTACAAACACTCCTCATGATGGATGAAGCGATTATACAATTTCTCGTTGAATCTGCGGGCATATATTTCCATAACACCACCAATGATGCCTCCCGCCAAGCCAAAAACCAAGGCAACAAATAACGAATGTCCGAGTGAATTACCGCCTCTTAAAAGAAAATAACTACCAGCCGTAATAATTCCCGCGGCCTGGCCATCAGGTGGTATGTCACGACCAATAGGCAATCCACCCAGGAATACTAATTGTACCATCGCACCGAGAAAAATGCCGAACCAAACATCGCCGAATATTGCCCCAATAATGGTGCCGGTAATGATCGGCTGGGAAAAACCAAACTCCCCCAATGCATATTTATCCAAAATAATCAACGCTCCAAGTAAGCTCAATAGTACTGCGTACATTATAGGATTTTTCCTCCGCTTCCATTCATAAGACTAATTTTCATTTTATGCCAGCCAATTTCTTAACCACATCCACCGCTGAGGAATTAGGCAACTGCTTACCCGTTATCTTGATCCCTCGACTGTGTAGATACACGACCGATTCTATATCCACTGTCGAGAGATATATGTAGGGCGCAACCTCTCTTGTTCCTTCGCGGTAGCCGATGCCGCCCACATTTATCTCTTTGATCCACAATCCTTTCCGCACCAATTCCGAAGCTTCACATATGGATTCAACAATGATCATTATTCTTTTCTTGTTTTCCAGAGGCATATTCTTTACGCATTCGTTTATCGTACAACAAGAAAAATTGATCCCATCAGGAATCGCCAGACGGTAGGCACTGCACGCCCACTCGTCGCGGCTCAGCTTATCCGACACCAGAACAATAGCATGAATACCTAAAGGTCTAACCCAGCCCGCAATCACCTGGCCGTGGATCAAACGGTCATCAACCCTCAATAGCAGCATTCAGTCCCAGAACTCCCATTTGACAGAAACATCATAATTCCTCGGCGCCATAGGATAGTGAGGAATGTGTGCGTAGTCCTCATCGAATAGATTATTCAACCTCACCACACAAGACAAAGACAGAAACTTAATGAGACCAGCCAGTGAATAAACGCTGAACCCGGCAAATTCCGTGCCGGAAAGATCGCGGGTAATACCACTGTACTCACTCCACAAGGCAACACCAAAACTAAAGCGCCTGGTATTGCGTCTAATCGATACCAATGCGCCTGCAAAATGGGATGGAACATTTGTTGTTGAATCACCGGCAATCCATACGTTGAAGCTTCCGCCGAGTACAAACTCGGTCATTGCACTGCTGTCTGCGTTGTACACGCGCAACGGATAACGCACAAAACCCTCCAGACCACTCGTTTCCCAAGAATGCAGATTCTCATAGGTTGGATGATGCATACTATCTACTCGGACGGCAATGTAATTAGTGAAATCGAGACGATAGAAATTTAGCAGTAAATCGTTACCTCTAAGGCCGATTTCCCCTGTCCAGCAATACTCAGGTTCAAGCCTGTTGTTTCCGGCAACAGTGAAATATGGGATGAGTGTATCAAAAGGAGCCCATCGCTCAAAATCCGAAGGCGGCCGAACATCGCTGGAAATTGCGGCGCTTAGATACAAAGACCCGGTCATGTTCACGCCGAACTCTGCTTTTGGACAAAGGAAAGTTCTATGGTAGTTTGCCATACCGAGACGACCGCCGGTCTGGAGGAAAAATCGTTCAGAACCTACCTTTGCCCTGGCCCATATATCAGCCTTGCTCAGTCGGGTGGGCAAGTATCCGCCTCCGTCAAGGGCCGTCAGAAAACCTTGTGCTCCGTAGTCTACCACGGCACCCAGCAGTGTATCATGTCTGGCAAACATCACACCAAACTGATCGGTCCGCACGGCCAGTGATTTGCCGCTGGTTGTATCATTATAATCGATGTTTTGATAATCATAAAAAAGCGTCACCACCGAATTGTCGATACCGATCGTGCAACTACCATCGAATATCCGATCCTCTTGGCGACCGTTGGCCGGCACTTGTGTGCTACCGGGAAAACCATACTCATTATTAAGGTAAAAGACATCCAACCGCATCGGTATAAAACGATTATAGTAGACATTCGAATAGATCGACATAGTCTGCGTGTCGGTATTATCACGATAGCCATCGGTCTTGTAGTATTGACCACCCAAATAGAACCCCAAATCATTGGTAATGGCCCTGGTCAAATCCATTCCGTAAACATTGCTCTGGAAACTGCCGAACATGAATTGCGCAAATGAATACGGCCTATCATGTTGGTTTACGACGGATTCGAAATTAACGGCGCTCAGCTCGGCACCTGTAATACTACTGCCGTATGCCATCTTTTCGAAAAAATGCAGCGGTAGCTGTGCTTGGCTCACATATCCAAGTGGATGCACATGCAGGGGACGTCCGTTCAAATAAATCCTTGTATACAGTGGCTTTCGCCCCTTGCCGTAAACCGCACCCTGCTGGCCGAAACCGTAAATATAAGGTACGAAAGGAAATCTAGAGAGCACGCCGATGCTCGACTGTTCATAGAAGGCAGGCACTACTTCTCCAGCCACAGATATCCCGCCTGCAAAACTGACTATCTCAGGAATTTCATAGGTTTGTACCGTATCAACACTCGTCGAATCATTGGTAAAGAGTAAAATTAGTATGAAAAACACTCGTAAATTATATGGTAAAAAGCAGCCATGTCAATGTCAAGTTTGTCCTGCAGGACGGTGTAAACGCCTCGCTGCTGCAGATATCCCTTCTGGTCTGCCGATCTGCTTTATTCTTATCCTGTACCATGCATCGTGCACGAATTTCGCTCAGCTCGTCGTTCTGATTGCGAAATTCAGTGTCCCGAGTGTAGTCGAGGGGAATCGTGTATCAAACAAGTGCGAAATCACTTGAAAACTTGCCTGATTTCTGTATAATGAACTCTGAATACGGAGGATACATGCAATCAAATAAAGATTATATTGAATTTACTGAAAAATTCAGCGCCCACAATTATCATCCATTGCCCGTGGTGCTCACGCGCGGTCAGGGCATCTGGGTCTGGGATGTAGAAGGCAAGAAATATCTCGATATGCTGGCCGGTTATTCAGCACTCAACCAGGGACACTGCCATCAGAGAATTGCCGAAGCAATCAAACAGCAGATACACAAGCTCACCCTTACTTCACGAGCTTTTCATAACGACAAAATGGGGCTTTTTCTTGAAAAGATCTGCCATTTAACCGGGTATGAAAAGGCACTACCGATGAATTCAGGAGCCGAAGCTGTGGAG
>JBAUFP010000350.1:0-2246 GCA_049679205.1 bacterium
TAGAATTAGGCATGAGCCAACGGAAGGGGTTCAGTGGCTACCTTTTCATACTCCCGGCGCTCGCGGTAATATTAATCTTCCGCTTCTATCCCATCTTACAGGCAATAAGAATGAGTTTCTTTAAGTGGGGCATGGCCGGCCCCTTGTACACAGTAGGACTCAAGAACTTCAACCGCTTGCTCATCGATCCCAAGTTCTACCAGTCACTAGGCAACACCTTCTGGTATGTAGTTTTTGTTGTACCGCTCACTATCTTTTTTTCAATATTCTTTGCCCAACTCCTGAATCAGAAAATCCGGGGCCGCGGTGCATACCGCACGATATATTACTTACCCGTGGTTACCTCGATCGTTGCGATTTCTGTAGTATGGAAATGGATTTTCAATCCGGACCGTGGTATCCTCAATGCGATCTTCGGCATTTTTGGCGTCGAAGGATTGAAGTGGCTGAATGATGCCCGAGGCGTCTTTGAGATCATGCTTGCGCCCTTGAATATCGAACCTTCGGGCTTTTTTGCCGGACCCTCGATTGCGCTTCTCGCGTTGATCATCATGGCAGTTTGGCATAACATTGGGTATTGTGTGATCATTGCATTGGCCGGTTTGCAGAACGTTCCTGAGCAGTACTATGAAGCGGCTAAGATCGACGGAGCAAGCTCATGGAAAACATTCCGCCATGTTACCCTGCCCATTATTTCACCAACAATTTTCTATTTGATCATAACCCAGTCAATTTTTGCATTCAATACTTTTACGCCGGTCTATGTAATGACTCAACCCCCGGGCGGTCCTCTGGGCACCACCAAACTCGTTGTTTTCTACCTATATGAACAGGCATTCAAATTATGGAATCTTGGTTATGCAAATGCAATTGCCTTTGTCATTTTCATAATCATCTTCGTGATGACCCAGTTTCAGAAAAGATTTATCGAGCGGCGGGTCCACTATGAATAAGAAATACACAATTCATACCCTGCTTGCCTTTGGCGCGTTCTGGATGCTCTTACCCTTCTTCTGGATGCTATCCACATCACTAAAAACCCAGATGGAAGCCTTGAGATTCCCCCCGACAATATTCCCCCAGGCGCTCATGTTCGTGAATTACATAGAGGCCTTTAGACAAGTCGACTTCTCGAGATACTTCTTGAACACAATCATCATGACCGCCGGCACCACCTTTCTTGTTTTCGTAACCTCGACCCTTGCCGCCTACGCATTTGCCCGATTGAAATTCTGGGGACGTGATCAGCTGTTCGTGCTCTTCCTGGCCATGATGATGGTCCCGGTGCCGGTCTATCTTGCACCGTCGTACGTAATCTTAAGCAGGTTTGGGTGGATAGACACCTTTCTTGCCTTGATCATTCCGTGGAGCGTCAACGTTTTTTCGATCTTCTTGTTACGGCAACACTTCAAGACGATCCCGCAAGAACTCTTCGATGCGGCAAGAATCGACGGACTGAATCACTTCCAGATCATTACCCGTATCGTTGTCCCGTTATCCAAAGCCATTCTGATTACGGTCGGGATTTTCCAGATTGTATCGAACTGGAACGCATTCTTATGGCCGCTGATCGTAACCCACTCGGATTCGATGCGGACAGTGCAGACTGGTCTTGCCTACTTTGCGCAGGCCGAATCGACAAACTATCCCCTGCTCTGCGCTGCTTCCACATTTATCACCGCACCGCTGATCATCATGTATTTCTTCGTGCAGAAGCAAATCATGGAATCCTACGCCCGCACTGGACTCAAAGAGTGAAAAACATGAAATCAAAAGTAATCTTGAGGCAAGGGAATCAAACCATTGAAAACGGTGAAGTCGAGTGGTATTCAGGAAGTGAATCATATTCGCACCCAGAACGCATCAAGATCAAAGGCGTCTGGGAGGATGTATTTCAATATGAAAAGAAGATAAGAGAAAACCTTAAGCGGCAAAGAGAAATTGTGTTCCGCTGTCACATTGGCGACAACCGCATTATTGTTGTTGTGCTGCCAACAAGCGTAAACCATAAGGGTTGACACAAACGCCATATCAGCATATAATACAACATCCGTAGGAAGTAATAACACCCGTACAAGTCAATAAGAACAGTACACAATAATAGTACCATAAAAACAAAAAAATCGAAACTCGAAAGGAGGTTTCATGAAACATGTGTTAGGTATGTGTCTTGTACTACTATGCATCGTATCCATTGCATTCGCGAATCCGCACAGCAAAGCTGATAATGACCAGAATCGACCAAC